>JAXJTA010000088.1:0-17529 GCA_036309825.1 Eubacterium sp.
AGCGTAGACAGGGTTGCGCACTCTGGCGATCGTATGGCAGTTTGCCTTCCGTCTGGCGATGACACAGGTCAGAAGGTTTACTTCATCACTCTCCGTCAGCGCGATGACCATGTCGGCACTCTCAAGGCCGGCCTCCTGCAATACGGTATAGCTGGTTCCGTTTCCGACAACGCCCATGATGTCATAGAGCGTCGATACGTCCCTGACTACATCTGCGTTGGTGTCGATGACCGTTACGTTATTGTCTTCTCTGGAAAGCTGCGCGATCAGCGCTCTACCGACTTTACCACATCCCACAACGATAATCTGCATGATAGTCTCTCCCTCAAAAAAGCTATTTGGTTTGATTATAGCACCGGAAGAGGGATGCGTACAGTGTGAAAAACGGAGCGGACAGTCGAGCGGATGCGCGGATCGAGCAGATGCGCGGTGCAGGTCGCAGGATCGAGCGGATGCGCGGATCGTCAGTCCATCTTGATGCGGCCTTCGAGGGAAGCCGATGGGCACGCCGCTTGAATTTTGTATGTTGGACGATTTCACAGGTTCGCGCTTCGGCCCTGCTTCCCTCGAAGACCGCAGTCGATGGAATTCCTCCCGCCGCATTCCGCTCGATCATCTGCCACCGCATGGTTCTCCACTTCGATTATCTTCCCTCAAGCGGTTCTCTGCTCGCGATTGCCGGCATTACTCAGCATGTCTGTTCATCTATGTGAGTCCTCTCACATCTTGCTTCAGGGTATAAAAAGCCGCACGTGCCTCGTATCGTCAATGCGCTTGAGTTACATGCTTTTTCATAATGAGAAATAGCCAACACCTTCGCTGTCAGGCAGGATATGAAAGAAAATCCTCACCGCAGATGCAGCATCCGCGGTGAGGATTTTCGCTTTTGAGTTGCCTCAACAAAATAGATTTTTCTCCGTCACTTCAGGAACGCGAAGGGTTCTTCGTCCGAGAGGAAATGCATGAGCTGGTAGGCGGTGACGAGCGATACGCGTTCTTCGCGGAGGATGCGGCGCACTTCGTCGCGGTCAGCGAGGACGATCTCGATCTCTTCCGACGGCTCCGCGTATTTGCCGCTGATCTCTCCGGATGCGTAACCGTATACGATCGCATTGGACTCATCGCTCATGCCGCAGGATGTGAAACGCGGCTTTTCGTACATCGGATCCACATCAAGCGGTGTGAAGGTAAGGCCCGTCTCTTCATGGAGTTCGCGGATCGCCGCCGAATGGAACTCCTCATTCGGTTCAACGAGGCCGGCCGGAAATTCATAGATAAAACCGTCGAGCGGGTAGCGATACTGCCGGATCAGAACGACGCGGTCCTTTTTTTCTCCGTAGAGACTGTAGATCACGACACCATCGGCCGTGTCCTGCTTCGTTTTGATCTTCAGATCCTCGATATGACGGGCGCGGGACGCCACGAAATAGTTGGAATGATGTCCCTTGGAGTTGACTCCCTGCACCAGATACATATTCAGATACGGTTCATCGGTTACCTGCGTGATCTTTTGAATTTCAGCCATACGTTTTTATCACTTTCTTCCCTTCAGAAGCGGGGATACATGTTTGTAAATAAGGAAGGTGATGACCACATCGATCATGCCCTTCACAAAGGTAAACGGCATATTGAAGCATACAAGGCTCTCTTCAACGCTCTTCATGGACGGAATGATCGCCTGGTAAGCTTCCAGGATCGTTTCCTTCGGCATGAAGTTGTAGTATACCGGGTAAACAACAAAGGCGTTGAACGGAAGGGACAATACTGCCATTGCGATCGCGCCGACAAAGGAAGCAATGATCGCGCCTTTCTTGGTCCTGTTAAACTTGTAGATGAAGCCTGCTACACCTGTAAAAACGGCTCCCAGAAGGAAGTTCGACAGCTCGCCGACGCCGAATGACTGGGAATAGAGGCAGTGAAGCAGGTTCTTGATCAGCTCGATCAGGATACCGCAGATCGGTCCGAGGCTGAAGGATCCGAGCAGTGCCGGCAGATCCGAGAAGTCAAACTTGATGAAGAACGGCATAAAGGGTACCGGGATCTCAAGAAGCTGCAGCACGAAGGCAATTCCCGCCAGGACGCCGGTTACGGCAATGTAGTGTACCGTGAATTTGGATCCGGCATTACTGCCCGCCATTGGTTTTGTTGTTGTGTTTTCCATTTCTCTTTCTCCTTTTTTGTTACACGGAGAAGTCTTCGTTTGTGATACGCAGTTCCCGCCGTTCCGCAGCCCCCATCACAAAGCATGCGAAAAAATAAAGCCCGGATCTATCGATCCGGGCGAATTCACTGGCTGATAACTGCCATATTCTTCTTCCATCCAGACTATACTGTTGGTACCGGAATCACACCGGTTCAGCTGCCGTTTAGCAGGTCGCGGACTATACCGCCAGTGGGGAATCACACCCCGCCCCGAAGATCTCGTGTTTAATAAAATTTCCTCAACTATCATACAGCACTTACAGGGAGAATGCAACACTTTTCGGGCGCTCATGCCGACGCCGGAACCATCCCGAATATAATGCTGATCTTTGTTCCCACATTGACGGTGGATTCCAGTTCAATTTCCGCATTGTGCAGAATCGCGCCGTGTTTCACGATGGACAGGCCGAGACCCGTGCCGCCGGTCTCTTTGGATCGACTCTTGTCGACGCGGTAAAAACGTTCGAAGACGCGTTCCCGGTCTTCCTCCGGGATACCGATGCCGGTATCGGAGATGATGATTTTTTTCTTGTCGCGGTCCTGGAAGATGCGGATCCGGACGCTGCCGTTTTTCCGATTGTACTTGATCGCATTCTCCACGAGGTTGTAGATCATCTCGTCCAGTACACGCCGCACACCGAATACGATACAGTCCTCGCCGGTGAGTTCCACGCGCACGCCGCAATCGCGGGCTTTCGTGCGAAGTCTCTGAATGATCTCCTCTGTGAGCGTATTCAGATTGACATTCTCCTTCTCCAGCTCCACTCTGTTCTCATCGAGCTGCGAGAGCTTGATAATGTCGTTGATCAGCGTGACCAGGCGATTCGCCTCTTTGTAGATACGGTCCGAGAACTCCGGCATATCCTCCGGCTTCACCAGGCCGTCGCGCATGATCTCCGCATAGCCCGAGATCGACGTGAGCGGCGTCTTCAGCTCATGCGAAACATTCGCCGAGAACTCGCGGCGCATATTGGCGAGCTCTTCCTTTTCTTTATTGCTCTTATCGATTCGCTTCAGGAGCGGCGTCAGTTCTTCATAGACATCATTCTGCAGCGGATCGTCCAGATCCAGATCATTGATCGGCTCGACCAGAATGTCGGACTGCCTTCCGGCAAAAACGATTGCCAGTATGAACAGCAGAATTCCGATGACCAGGATAAACGGCAGGATTTCCAGTGCCGTAAAGAAAGCCGTAATGACGGGCTTGGATACACGTAGGATACGGCCGTCATCCAGCCGCACGGCACTGTAGAACATATCTCTTCCCAGCGTATCCGACTTACGGATGTCGCTGCCCGATCCGTCCTTAAGCGCCTGCTGCACCTCCGGTCGGTTCAGATGATTGGCAAAGGTATACTCATCCTCCTCGGAATCATATTCCACGTCTCCATCCGTACCGATCAGCGTCACACGGGTTCCCGGCTCCACCTCGTCCAGTTCTTTCAGAAAAACGTCTCCCGAAATGTTGATCGCCGCCGCGATATATTCCGCCTCATAGCGGATATCGGTCTCCGCCAGCTCCCGGATCCTGCTGTATACAAAGGAAGATGTCAGAGCATACGCAATCAGCATGGTGAACGCGATAACGATCACCATGCTGCCGCGGATCCGATCTCTCATGGAATTGTGTTTCTGCTTCTGCTTTTGCTTTTGCTTCTGCTTCTTCATATTTCATGTCCCTGCTATTTCGTATCAACTATTTGCTCTTCGCCATGCCGTCCCCTGCATTGCGGATCTTCGCACTTCGGATCTTCGCACTTCGGATCTTCGGCACTTCGGATCTTCGCACTTCGGATCTTCGGCACTTCGGATCTTCGCACTTCGGATCTTCGGCACTGCGGATCTTCGGCACTGCGGATCTTCGCACTTCGGATCTTCGGCACTGCGGATCTTCGCACTGCCGTTTACTAGGCTTCAGACTTCCGCGATCTTGTAGCCTACGCCGCGGACCGTCTCGATGCAGGAACCTGCGTCGCCGAGTTTTTGCCGCAGTGTTCTCACGTGGACATCGACCGTCCTGGTCTCTCCGTCGAAGTCATAACCCCAGATCTTCACCAGCAGCTGATCACGGGTGAGCACGACCCCGGTATTCTGCATCAGATACTTCAGCATCTCATACTCTTTGAACGTGAGGGTGATTTCCTCGCCGTTGACCGATACACGGTGCTTGGCCGTCTCCATCACAATACTGCCCGCTTTCAGGATCTCTTCGCTGCTTCCCCCTCGCCTGCTTCTTCGAAGAACAGCTTTGATTCTGGAAACAAGCTCCATCATCCCGTAGGGTTTTGTCACATAATCGTCGGCGCCCAGATCGAGCGCCTGTACCTTATCGTATTCCTTTCCCTTCGCGGTTGCCATGATGATCGGAATATCACGGGTCTCCGGATTGCTCCGGATCTTTTTCAGCAGCGTGATCCCGCTCTCTCCCGGGAGCATAATGTCCAGAAGGATCAGATCGGGCCGTTTTTCCCGCATGGCGCGTTCAAAATCCGCGCCGCAGCCGAAGCCCTGCGCCTCCAGCCCTGTTGAACCGAGCGTATAAACAACCAGTTCCCGTATACTCTTATCATCCTCTACATAGTAGATCATTTCGCAGTTCCTCTCATCCTTATCGGCTTTCTACTTCCCATATCGGCGGCCTCCTCATCCCGCTGAGCGGATGCCGGTACTCAGATCCGGGTATTTCTCATCAAAGTCTCGGGCATATATCTGTTCGCGTAATCATCGTAGAGCTCGCCGAACTTCTCGTTGTACAGGGATTTCAGATCATGCATGAAGCCCTCGCCCGTTCTGCTTTCGTTCAGCCGGATCAGAGCCATCGAAATGTTGGTACAATGCCCCGCGATCCTGGCGCAGTCATTCAGAATATCGTTGAAGACAAAGCCCTGCGTTGCCGAGCAGATGCCGCGGTTCATCCGATCCGCGTGCGCATCCTTTTCCATGCGGCAGATATTCTCGATCAGCTGTGTCAGCGGCGGAATCTTCTTCGCCTGCTGCACATCATCCTCCATGAACGCCTGGATCGTTCTGGTATAGCATTCCGTGACAGCCTCAAATATCAGCCTCGCTTCCTCTGTTGCTTCCCGGGAAAAAGTCAGCTTCTTTTCATGCAGCTCAAATGCGGAGTCCGCCAGATAATGCGCGTAATCCGCCATTCTTTCAAATTCGTTGACCGCGGTCAGAAGCGCGTTTGCGTCACGCTTTGCCGCCTCCGACAGATGGTGTGTCGTCGACAATCTGGTAACATACGAACCGATATTGTCTTCCATCGTGTCGATCACGTCTTCATTATCCAATACTGTTTTGTATTCGGCAGCGTCGTACTGCTTCAGAAGTTTAAATGCCAGATCCAGTCCGTTCCTGGCCTTCTCCGCCATCTCCATCATGCGCTTGTTCAGCTCTGTGATTGCAACGGACGGAGTGGCCATCAGACGCTCATCCAGGAACACCTCCTTTGTCCCGGCTGTGTCATCCTTAATGATGTTGCGAGCCATTTTTTCCAGTACCTGTGTGAACGGCAGCAGAAGGAGTGTCATCGCGATATTAAAGAGCGTATGCACCAGAGCGATCCCGACGGGATCGATGGTTTTTCCAAGGAAAGAAAAATGGAGCATCAGGTTCAGTCCGTAGAAAACTACAAGCCAGAATGCGGTTCCGATCATATTGAACAGAATGTGAACGACCGCTACGCGCTTCGCGGCTCTTCCCACGCCGAAGGCGGAAATGATCGCCGTCACGCAGGTTCCGATATTCTGCCCCATGACGATCGGGATCGCCATACCGAAAGTGATCTGTCCCGTCATGGAAAGAGCCTGCAGGATACCGACGGATGCCGCGGAGCTCTGGATCACGCCGGTGATCACCGTACCGACAACAACGCCGACGATCGGATTATTGAACGCCACCATCATGTTGGTGAATTCCGGCATGTCGGCGAGCGGTGCCATCGAATCGGACATGAATTCCATACCGGTCATCAGGATCGTGAAGCCCAGAAGAAGTGTACCGGCGTCCTTCGTCTTCTGCTTCTTGCCTGCCATCAGCATCAGCACACCGATCAGCGCCAGAAGCGGTGACAGGTTTGCGGGCTTGATCAGCGCGAGAAAAATATTGTCTTCGGAGATCCCCGCCATCGAAAGGATCCAGGCCGTCAGCGTCGTTCCGATATTCGATCCCATGATCGCGCCGATCGTCTGGGACAGCTGCATAATGCCGGAGTTTACGAAGCCGACAAGCATTACCGTAAATGCCGAAGATGACTGGATCGCGATCGTAATGATCGCGCTAAAAACGAGCGCCTTCACGCGGTTGCTCGTTGCCTTTGCCAGCATGCTTTCCATCCGGCCGCCCGCCATCTTCTCCAGCGCGCCGGACATCAGGTTCATTCCAAACAAAAAGAACGCCAGTCCTCCGAACAACTTGAAAACCGAAAAAATATCCATGACCAAACTCTTGCCGGAGCAGCTGTTCCGGTACTCCCTTCTGTTAAGATACGTTTGTCCGCAAAGAGTTTTTCCTCTTCCGCATCCCAATGTATCACAGGGACATTTGGTTAATAAATAGTTCTTACGAGGCTTTTACTTCGATTTTACATGGGTTTAACATTCGCCCGATTTCTGCGCATACTTGTTTCGTTTTCGCTTGCATCCTCGCTAACTTGTTCCTCTGCGTACTTGTTATTTTGCTTACTTGTTATTTTGCTTACTTGTTACTTTACTTACTTGTTACTTTACTTACGTCCGGCTCAGACCAGACAGTCGTAGCGGATCACCTTGCCCTGAAGAGAATAGGACGGTTTCCTGCCGGCAAGGAATGGTCCCTTTGCCGGTCTCTTGATGATGATCTTCTTCGGGCCGGCGGCGATCGCTGCCGCCAGCAGCTCCTCCTCGTCCGGGCACGGCTTCTCAAAGCCCTGGATCATCTGCAGTTTCTTCTTCACCAGGGAATTCTTCTGTCTCTTCGGAAACATCGGATCAAGTAAAATCAGATCCGGGGCCTTCTCCATCGCCCTTAATGCCTCAATGCTGTCCGCATGTGTCAGCGTCATTCTCGCCGCGATCTCCCGAAGCTCCGGTGTCTCTTTCGCCCTTCGAAGCGCATCTCCCAGAAGCTCCGCGATGATCGGATCCCGCTCAAACATCTGTACCGTAAATCCTGCCGCTGCCAGAAGGAGCGAATCCTCGCCCATGCCCGCCGTTGCATCGACCGCCGTTGGATTCTCGCCAAAGTTCTTTATCTTTGCCGCCTTCACGATCATCTCATGCGTCAGATTGTTGTATTTCAGCCGCGGAAGCATCCGCATAAAGTCGGCGCGATAGACGGTCTCCCCGTTTTCCAGCGTCAGTCCGTTTTCATCCACCAGAAAAACGTATGCCGCGTTCTTTCGTTCATCTTCTGTTTTCAGAATGACAGAACCCAGTCGTGCCGCCAGTTCCGCCGCCCTTTCTTCAAAAGCCGGTCCCGGCGCCATCACAGCCGGCATGTTATTTTCCAATTCGCTCAAGTTTCTATCCTCAACATCTGTGAATCACTCATTCCCGGTTTTGCAGTTCAGGCCACCGGGCTTAGCCGCAGCAGCCGCCTCCGCAGCCGCTGCATTTCTGCACTGTCTCCGCAGCAAATTTCCGCGCACTTCAGACCACCGGGCTTAGCCGCAGCAGCCGCCTCCGCAGCCGCTGCAGCCTGCCGCGTCCGGATTGTCGATCACAAGTCCCTGCCCCTTGGCACGGATCGTTACGTTCCCAGTCCAGGCAACGGTCTCTTCATCCAGGTACACCGGCAGATCATTGATTGTTGTCTCTTCACGTTTTTCATCATGCGGCGTCAATGTAACGACCAGCGAAGGGCCGCTGCATTTCTCCTGTGTATGAAATGTAAGGACGCTGCCTTCCTGCTGTGCCAGCACCTTCGCAAGAATTATTTTTGCTTCATCTGTGATAATCATCTCTTCTATTCTCCGTTGAAAATTTCTCTCTTATTGCCATATATTGCCAGAGCCTTTTCGTCTCATCCTATATACTATACGTTCTTCCGGAGAGGTAGTACAGAATTTTTTCAATATAATACAGTTTTATGCGGCTATTGCGGGAGGAGGCATCGTACGCAGCTCCCGGATCTCTCTGTGGCAATTATTTTCCTAAAATTGCCTTGAATTATTGCCTGTTCCGCTGCCATCCCCGCATTCTGGCAATAATTTCCTGCCGAATCCATGATTTTATTGCCTGCCCCGCTGTCCCCCCCGCATTCTGGCAATAATTTCCCGCCGAATTCATGATTTTATTGCCCAATCCGCATCCACCCCGGCATGACGGCAATAATTTCCTGCCGGATTCATGATTTTATTGCCCAATCCGCATCCACCCCGGCATGACGGCAATAATTTCCCGCCGGATTCATGATTTTATTGCCCGCAGGGTGATAAGGTCTGCACGCATGGCAAAAAGATGGTTTCCCCACACAACGAGCAGAAGGTTTCCCCGCACAACGAGCAGAAGGTTTCCACACACAACGAGCAGAAGGGGCCAGCGGATCAGAATATTTCATGATCCGCCGGCCCCTGCCAGCTGTGCGCTTTGATAATTTGCTTATCTATTACTTCTTACCTATTACTTCTTGCTTTCCTTTTCGCCAGCTTCGATCGCGTCGGTGGCGATGACGAACTTGACATTTCCTTTCATGTCATCATTGATACCGCTGAAGTTCGTGAATGCCACTTCATCGGAATTCAGAACCTCAAGCCGGTTCTTTACGCTGCTGAACTTGTCCGCGAGGCTGTTCATCACATCCTGCAGCTTCAGGATGCCGTCCTCATTGTACTGTTCCAGGCCATCCTTGAGCTGATTTGCTCCGCTGTTCAGCTGATCGATACCGGATACCACCTGACTGCTGCCGCTTGCGAGCTGGTCAACGCCGCTTCCCAGCTGGTCCGCACCGCTCTTCAATGCTGCGGAATTGCTGTCGATCGTCGCAAGACCTGCTGCCAGATTGGCCGCGCCGCTACCTGCTTTGGCAGCACCGGAAGCCAGTGTAGCTGCACCGTTCCGAAGTTTTGCATTGTTCGATGTAAGGGTTCCGAGTCCCGCTGCCAGATCGGAGGCAACCTTATTCAGAGCACCGGCGTTTTCATCCGATGTCAGTGCAGCGGCGCCGCTTGCCAGGTTGGCCGCGCCCTCTGCCAGGCCGCTCTTACCGGTCTCTTTTGCAGTTGCCGTGATTCCCGCTTCGATCTTATCAAGATTCGAGGTTACGAGCGGTGTATTCTCTTTCAGCTTATCGGTGCCGTCGACCAGATTCTGCATACCCGCGACAAGTCCCGGGTTCTTCTCATCGGTACTGCTCATCGCCGTATAGAGAGTAGAAGCGCCTGTATCCAGTGCCTGTACGCCGTCTTTCAGTTCCTTTGTCGAATCTCCGAGTGACTCTGCCGCAGCAGCGAAGTTCTTCACCTGTGTTCCGGCGTCCTTCGCGGAGGTGCCGGCGGTCTGTGCCGCCGTTCCCGCGGACTGAGCCGAAGTACCGGCAGAGGTTGCGGATGCTGCCGCGTTCTCCGCATCGGTCTTTAAGGTTCCGGCATCGGCGGCAAGTGTTGATGCTGCGCCCGCAGCATCGGTTGCCAGTGTGCTCAATGTTCCGAGAGCCGTTGAGGCATCCGTGCCGCTCAATGAGGACGCGGACTGCTGAATCGCTGCCGCATCTCCCGCAACTGCATTGTAGGAAGAGGCTGCCGCTGTACTTACCGCGGAATTCACATTGCTCATGACTTGACTGATCACAGCTTCATCGACACCTGCGCTGCGCAGCTGGCTTTCGATCGCGGAAACGCTGCTGCCCGCTGCCGATACTCCTGCCGCGGTCGCCGTACCCTGATCGGTGATCGTCATTCCGGCCGTGCTTGATGCCGCGCTCTGAAGTCCCTGCACATAAGCGGTTACCTGCTGCGCTGCCGATCCCGCATTCGTCGCAACCGTTCCGGCGGTTGTGGCTGCCGCACCTGCATCCTTTGCCGCGGTGCCCGCATCGGCAGCTGCCGTTCCGGCACTCTTTGCCGCTTCTCCTGCACTCTTCGCTGCTTCGCCGGCATCCGCTGCTGCTTTTCCCGCACTCGTTGCCGCGCCGCCCGCCTGCTGACCGATCGCCGTCAGCGAACCGGACAGGATGTCGAGTGAGGAGGATACCTGTGTATTCAGATCGGTAATGCTCGCACTAAGCTTGCCGACATTATCTGTAGCACTCTTTGCGCCTTCGAGAAGAGCCGCTGCTCCGTCAGCCGCGCTCGTCACACCCTGTGTATAAGGAACGATCAGCTGGTTCTTGTAGGCTTCCACGCCTGTCTGCAGCTGGTCCACGCCATCCTTCAGTGCCGCCGCGCCGGCAGCGACCTGTCCGACACCCGCTGTATACGCGCTGACTCCGTTTTTCACCTGCTCGGCGCCGCTCTTCGTGGAAGAAGCGCCGTTGGTATAATCCGTAATGCCGCTTTTCAAATCGGCGGCTCCGCTTGTCAGATCGCCCATACCTGCGGACAGTTCATTGGCACCGGCAGATGCCTGGCCCACACCGTCCGTATACGCGTCGATACCGTCGGCTGCTTCCGAAACGCCGTCCTTCAAGGTCTGAATGCCATCGTCCATCTGGCCGTAGGAATCCTTCAGCTCCTGCGTGCCGTCGGCCAGCTGTGTGCTTCCGTCGATCAGCTTCAGCGTTGCGTCCTCCAGATCGGTCATGGACTGTTTCAGATCATCCATGGTATTGAACTTCGAAGTATCGATCATGTCAAGCGCATCCGTCAACGCAACGGTATAGGTCGAACCAAGGCTGAAATTCTCCACATCCGCCGTGATCTCCACAGATTCCGGAATATTGATCTCGTCGAGCTGATCTTTGATCTCCTTCGTATCGACCGCTGTATCCTTTGTGTCGAGAAGAGAATCCAGATCCAGCGACTCCTTCAGTCCCGGCATGCCGAAGCCGAGAACAACGGTATCGGAACCGGTATTGACGACGCGGCCGTTATCCACGGAAATATTTGTGAACGTGCCGCCCGGCAGAATCATGCCGGTCATCATGACGAACGGAGTCTGCAGATCGGTCTTCTTGCCGTCGAGCATGACCTTTGTGTCGGTCTTGTTGGTATAGTTGATGACGATCTTCACCTTGCCGCTCTTTCCGGCAAGTTCTGCCGGTGTAATTTCCTTGCCGTCCAGATAATAGGTGAAATTTACATCGACCGGAAGCTCTTTATTCGTTTTTCCCTGATAGTAAATATCGCTGTCCTCATCGGTGTTCCATACGAGAGAGCTTCCGCTGCCGGAAAACGTCTCGTCACCCTTTACGTTCTCGATATCGGTAAGATCCGTGGAGTCACTGACCTGTGAATTCGTGTTCAGGTTGCTCAGATGATCGGAAACCGTGATATCGCTTGTTTTTCCGGAAGCGTCCGCATTGACATAGACCGTCTCCTCCTTGGTCACTTCGTCCGTGTCCTTCTCCGCGGCAAAAACGGGTGCCGCCGATGTGAGTCCGAGAACGGCTGCCAGTCCCAGCGCCGCCGATGTATTGACTGTCTTTCTGACTTTGATCTTCTTATTTCTGTTCATTGTTCTATCCCCTTTTGCGTGCCGTCCGCACTTTCGCAGCTCACGGCATACCTGTTAATTTTCACTGTTTTTCCGCTGACCCGGCAGCTTCGATATTTCCGCCGTTTCCGTTCTTTCCGTTTTTCCCCTTCTTCCCGAGGAAATTTAAGGATGTCTTCACGATCAGCTTATCGAAGATCATGAACATGCCGGGAAGGATGAAGATAACGACCGCGGTACTGATCAGAGCGCCTCGCGCAAGCAGCAGGCAGATCGACTTGATAATATCGATATCCGAGAATAACGATACGCCAAAGGTCGCCGCAAAGAACGAAATGCCGCTCGTAATGATCGAAAGCATGCAGGCACGATGTGCGATGCGCACGGCTTCCTTCTTCTCATTGCCTCTCTGTCGTTCCTTCTGGTAACGGCTCGTCATCAGAATCGCGTAGTCAACGGTCGAACCGAGCTGCACGGTTCCGAGGATAATGCTCGTTACGAAGGCCAGCTTCGTGCCGGTATAATACGGGATCGCCATGTTGATGAAAATCGCGAACTCGATGACAACCTCCAGGATAACCGGCAGGCTGAGTGAACGGAATACCAGCATAATAATGACAAAAATGATCAGGATCGATGCCATATTTACGTTACGGAAATCAACATTCGTAACATTGACAAGGTCATGTGTCAGCGGCGCTTCACCGATGACCATCGCGTTCGGATCCATGTCCTTGACGATCTCGTTGATCGCGTCGACCTGCTTATTGACCTCCGTCGAACCGGTGTAATATTCGGTGCTGACAAAAGCGAGTTCATATTTGTCGCTTTCCAGCATCTTCTTCACATCGGATGGGATCATCGACTCCGGGATCGAAGGATCGACCAGAGAATTCATGCCCAGGCACCAGGTCACGCCGTCCACATCGGAGACCTCATCGAGCATTTTTTTCTTATCCTTTGCCGGTAAGTTTTTGTCCATCAGGATCATGTGCATCGTACTGGTGCCGAAATCATCCTGGATCGCGACCTGCGCCTGCTTCGACGGCAGACTGTCCGGAAGGGATGCCGACATATCGTAGTACACACCGACGTGATTATTGCCCCAGATCGCCGGGATCAGTAATACTACAAAAACGATGATCCATACCTTGTAATGCTTTGTGATGAAATCCGAAACCTTCTCCGCGCCGGAAGTCCGGATCAGCGGACGATGCGTCGTACGGGTGATCGCTTTGTCGAACATCAGGATCAGTGCCGGCAGAATGGTGATGCAGGTGATAACGCCGAATATTACACCCTTGGCCATAACAAGACCCATATCGAAGCCGAGCGTAAAGGTCATGAAGCAAAGGGCAATGAAGCCGGCGATCGTCGTGATCGAGCTTCCGATGATCGATTTGAAGGTATTGGAGATCGCGTGTCCCATGGCACGATTATTGTCGCCCGGGAAACGGAGCTTGTTCTCGCGATAACTTCCCAGAAGGAAGATCGAATAATCCATCGTTACGCCGAGCTGAAGGACCGCCGCAACGGCCTTCGTAATATAGGAGATCTCGCCGAACATGAAGTTCGTTCCCATATTGTATACGACCGCAAAGCCGATATCGATCAGGAACAAAAACGGAACGACGAAGGAATCCGTCAGCAGGAGCATCGCTGCCAGGCAGAGTGCCACGGCAATGCTGACATAGACCGGAACCTCTTTATCGGAAAGGGTTCGCAGATCATCGAGGATCGCCGTCATACCGCCGACCTTGCAGTCCTCATCGACCACGGCGCGGATGTCATCGATCGCCGCCATCGACGAATCGGAAGACGTCGAATCATCCAGAAGAGCGATCATCATCGTCGCGTCCCCGTTAAAAAACTTTTCCCTGATGTCCTTCGGTACCATCTCGACCGGAAGCGAAATATCCGCCACATCGTCGTACCAGAGCACATCCTTCACATGCGGGATCGCTTCGATATCCTCTTCGATCTCCTGCACCTGCTTCATACTCTTATTCTCCACGACGATCATGGAAAACGCGCCCATGCCATACTCATCAACGATGATCTCCTGGCCTTTGACCGTTTCCAGCGATTCGGGAAGGTATGTGAGCAGATCATAATTCGTCCGCATGTTGACCATGCCGAACACACACGGGATCAGCAAAACGATTCCGATGATCAGAATCAGAATTCTGTTTTTTGCGATCCATTTTCCTGCTTTAATCAATTCCTTAGCCTCCTGTTTCATAATACAAATGATATACTATTCCATAAATGACCAATGGTCAATATTCAAAGCATACAAATATCGGGCTTGGAAAAAACTGAATTTTAGTCAGTTTTTTATTTGACATTTACAAATCACGTGAGAATAATAAGAGTAGAACACGGATTTCAGTACGGAAAGTGTGCCTGTTAACTTCCAGTGAATTTTATACCTAAACATTTTTGGTCCTCTACTAATCATAGAAGAGGGCCATTTCATCGTCATTTTTACCAAATGCATTTTCAATCATCCTGGCAGGACTTTTTGTCAGCATTTCGAATCAGTTTTATTACTTCTTCATACGTCATTGAGCTTTCCGCTACCAGTTTTAAAAGCTCTTTGCTCCTGATCGCGTCACGCTTATCTAGAAGATTCTTGAGCTCTGCTGTCGCACTATCATATCTTTTCTTCGCGACAGATACTTCATGTTGTGCCTTCTCTATCTTACGGTCTAAAGCTTCCATATTCATTGTTCTTGCCATTCTACGCCTCATTTCTTCAGCAAATCGCTGATGTATGCTGCTTTATATTTGACATGTTCAGGATTAATTCCAAACGCTTTTAAGATTGTCTTTTGTGTCGCAGTTACTGCATGATCTAAGCGATAAACACCATCCAGCTGTCTGACCATCTCAATCTTTTCTAATTCTCTGATTGCCGCAGGTACATTCATGTAATTCTGCTTTGATTCGCTTTCTTTAGCTGCATCTTTCAAACAGGTATACATTCTACAACGAATAATCAATGCTACGAACTCGATAAAAATCTTTGAAGCTGCTGACTCATCTGAGTATACTCGCAGGCTGCGATCTCCCAAGTAAGTCTTATCTCCTCGGAACAGTTTCTCAGATGCATCTCTGCTCTTATAGAGTTCAATTGCTTCTTTTGCAGACATCTTCTGGGATGTAATGATTGCAAAGTAACCACAGTGAGCTATTTCATCATCAATTACGTGTGTCTTTTCTTCCGGATAAACAAATGCTCCTGTTTCTTCATCATGATGCAAATAGAAGTACTTTTCGTATGCAGGCCCAAAGTCCTTCACCTCATTGACATGCTTCATCAGGAACTTCTTCATATTCTCGATTCTGCTGTTAATGACATTTTCTTCTGCACTTTCTCTCGAACTGCTATAGTAAATGTGAAAGTATCGATCCTTTTGATCAGTGATCTTCAGCTTGCTTTTTATCGTTGTTCCATAAACTTTGTATTCTGGGATGAAATTCGTTCTTTTCTTCTCAAAAGTTCCGGCTCTTTGATTAATAAGATCTCTAACAAGAGTTGCGCATCCTTTTACCATGATAATAAAGCTGTATCCACACTCATCCATGTAGTGAATGTTCTGCATACTAAAGTACCCACGGTCAAGAATGAATCCAATCTTCTTGTATCCATAACTCTTGGCCTTATCTAGTGCGTACTGCAACTGTGATACATCATTAATACTGCCGGGATATTGCTCATAGAAAAGTGGCTCCTTATTCGTAGTATCAAAGCCAATGGAATAATTAAAGATTGGAAGTCCTTTATCTTCTTTTGCATGTCCGAACTCGATCATTTCAATGTCACCGGCCTGACAATTCTTATTTGTCGAATCGTATGATATATAAATTTTCTCTCGATAATTACGCCCGCTGTTCCAGTCATTCAAGAATCCGGTACTCTGATCATCTGTGATCTGAGAGAGGAAGTCAGAGACCTTGGAATCACTGTAAATTCGCATATCCTTCGTGAAGAGCGGATGATCATAAGCATAACAAGGATAGTACTGTGCTACGTTGCTCTCTTCCGTGATGGAGTACGCTGCCAAATCAAGAAAGAGTCCAAGATCTTTAGGTGTGAAGTAGTTGGAAAGAACATCCAAAATTCCGGATTCTTTGAACAACTTACTGATAACCATATAAGTTCCGATTTTTAGGCAACTGCTCCTGTCAGCTCGATCCACTTCCTCTGGAAGATCCTCTCCTGGAAAGTATCTAAGGAAATTCTCATTAGGCTGCATCATGTCTGGATCCTTCTTTGAAAGTTTTCCAATCACGACGCGTTTTGGTCGGGTATTCTTTTTCTCGGGGATATAGATTCGATCAATTTCATAGTACACATAGGTTGTGTCTGCCTTCTTCTGACGGAGCAGTTTACCAGGTGCATTGGGCACTTTGACAAGAGATTTCAGATACATATTACGCCTCCTTATTTAGGCTTATTTATACCTAAATCAATTGTAACATAAAACCCGTGTTTCTACAATGAAATACCGCAGAAAAACGGGCTTTTAAAGACTTTTATCAGTTCTGAATTCTTGTTAGGTAGAAAAATTACTGGAAGTTAACAGCACAACGCCCATACGCCAAGAAAGCCATACAGGATCTTGTCCGCACCGGTCTGCTTCATCACACGTCTCAGTACTCTGCCTCTCATCTCTGTCACTTCCGCCCTTCTGTCATCCTGTCCAGTACACCATGTGCATGCCATTGCCTGTGCCCGCGCAGCAGACTTGTACTCGCAGCAGCATTCACAGGGTCCGCACAGCAGCCTTATTCTCGCAGCATCATTCACCGGGTCCGCACTTGTCCTTGCAGCATCATTCACCGGGTCCGCTATTATGCGAACCGCTATGCCCTCGTCCTCTGCGGCGTCAGTTTCTCGTAGACCTTCCGCATCGTCAATCCCTGCACAACAGTCGTAAAGAAGACGATCGCGTAGGTGCAGCCGAGGATGATATGATAATCATCACCGGAAACCATCGATGCCGTACTCATTGCCAGAGCAACGGAGAGTCCGCCGCGAAGTCCTCCCCAGGTGAAGAGCGCCGCGAACCGTTCCTTTGTATACCCATCCGGCAGCCTGCCCATCAGCCAGGTTCCCGCCCATACGCTTCCGAAGCGGGCGATCAGATTGAGAAGGATCGCCGCCACGCAGAAAACGATCATCATCGGCATCTGCAGAACACGCACGAATGTCAAGCCGAGGATCACATACAGCACCGAATTGCAAAGCGTATCGAGGATATCCCAGAACGCGTCAAATTCGACAAGTTCCGGGGAAGCTGCGTTTTTCCATCCGGCACGCTCCGTCAGATAGGAAAAAACGAGGCCGCAGACGACGGACGCAATGGCGCCCGAACATTCCAGCTTCTCGCAAAGAAGATAGGAAACCGCTACCGAAAAGAGGCTCAGAAAGCCCCGCCGCGTGTTATCGGCGGTGCGCTTGAAGATCTGGAAACCGATGATCGTAACGACCGTGCCGATCAGCACAGCCCCGAAGATCTCCCGTCCCATGATAACCAGAAAGCCCTGATTCTTACCGGCGTGACTTACCGAAACCATCCCCGAAAAAACAACGAAGAGCGCTACGCCGACACCGTCGTTCAAGAGGGATTCCGCCTCCATCAGAAAACCGGTGCGCTTCGGAAGCCCGAATTTTTTCAAAATGCTTGTCGCCGCGATCGGGTCGGTCGGCGCAACGATGCTGCCGATCATCAGGCACAGCGGC
>JAXJTA010000089.1:0-5386 GCA_036309825.1 Eubacterium sp.
ATACAGAAGAGCACTTCGTACCTCACCGATTCTGGCGGAAAGAGAACCCTTCAGCTGGCGGAAGGAGCTTTTCAGTGCATATTCGTTCTTTGCGGAAATGATATCCATAACGGCTTCCGCCTGAGACAGATCCATTCTTCCGTTCAAAAACGCACGCTTCGTATATTCTCCCGGCTCCGCGGGACGCGCCCCTGCATGAATGGCCGCTTCCAGAACTTTTCTGGTAGCGAGCACACCGCCGTGACAGTCGATCTCAACCGTATCCTCTCCTGTATAAGAATGAGGATTCCGCATCAGCATGACAAGAACCTCGTCGATATCCTCACCCTGATCAAAAATTCTGCCGTAATGCACGGTATATGCTTTCTGATCCGCGAGTTTTTTCCCCTGCTTCGGGCTGCGGTAGATCTTATCCGCGATCGCGAATGCCTCCGGACCGCTGATCCGGACAATGCCGATTCCGGACGGCGCCATGGCTGTGGAGATCGCGGCGATCGTATCTTCAAACATCTCTGTCATGATTTCTGCCTCTCGTTTCTGATAACGTACTTTTCGTACTTTCCTGTCTACTACTTTGCATCGCATATTTCCGCGTACCTTCTTCGGTACCGTGTACCGTTATAAAGGTAACGAAATCTGCAATATGTCAGCCTATATAATAGCTTATCTGCGCATGAAAAAAAAGAGCCGCTTATCGAAAACGGATTTCTGTTCCTTTCCGATATGGCGGCTCTTTCCTTACTTCTCGATATGAATCAGTACCTATCTATCGATATGGACCAACTCATATCTATCAATGTAGATCAATACTTCTCGTATTTGTCGTATCCCGCATTCTTCTTCGGTGCAACGACTACGTGACGATAAGGCTCATTTCCTTCGCTGTAGGTCTCTACATACTTGCTGTTCTGCAGTGCGGAGTGAATAATGCGTCTCTCATACGGATTCATTGCCTCGAGAGATACGGATTTGCGTGTCTTCTTGACCTTGGAAGCGATGTTTTTCGCAAGATTCTCAAGCGTATCCTTACGGCGCTTTCTGTAATCCTCTGTATCAAGTTTTACGCGCACATAGTTCTTCTGATTCTTGTTGACAACGAGACTTACGAGATACTGGAGGGAATCCAGTGTCTGACCTCTCTTGCCGATCAGAATGCCCATGTCTTCCCCTTCAAAATCGACGTTCAGACTGCCTGTTTCCTTATCATATTCGCTCGTGATATCAACAGGGAGCTCCATCGCTTTGAATACACCGTTGAGGAAGGAAGCAGCAGCGGCTTTCATGGCTGCGATCTCTGTCTCGGATCTCTCCGGGATCACTTCCTTCTTTTCTTCCGCTTTTTCGGTTCTTTCAATTTTCTCTGTCTTTGCCTGTTTCTTCGCTTCGTTTGCGCGTTTTGCCGGTGCGGCAGACTTCGGAGCTTCTTTAACTGTCTCCTCGGCTTTTTTCTTCGGTGCCTCTTTTACAGCCTTCTCGGCTTTCTTTGCAGGCTCCTGTTTCTTATCTTCAACTGCATTCTCTTCAACAGGTTTTTCTTTTCTGCGTACCTGAACGACGGCGGGTTTGCTGCCGATTCCGAGGAATCCGCTGCTTCCCTCACTGATTACCTTTACGTCCAGATCATAGCTTGGAACACCCATCTCAAGAGCTGCCTTTGTAATGGCTTCGTCCACGGTCTTCGCGGAGATCTCCAGATAATCCATGCTATCTCTCCTTAATTATTTTTTTTGCCTTTTTTAGCCGCATTTTCCTGATCGAACTTCATAACCAGGTTTGCTTTTGCGGTAATGCTGTTCGGATCGATCTTGTCGGAATCGCTGTACCATTTGCTGGCATCAATCGTTTTTGCATTGTTGCCCTTCTTGCTTCCAGCGGTATTGGTTCTCGCGTTGGCAGTGATATTCGGTACATAATCCTTCTGCTTTGTCTGTTTCTTGGCTTTCTTCTCCTGTGCTTTCTTGATCAGATCCTCCGGATCGATCTTGCCGATCGTACGGTTGATCACGATCTGCTGGATGCAGCGGATCACCGAACCCACGATCCAGTAGATACCGATACCCATGCTGAACGTGATACAGATGAATGCGGAGAAGATCGGCATGATGTTGTTCATCATATTCATCTGGTTCATCATAGCACCCTGGTCACCGCCCGCGTTCTGCTGCGGCATCAGTTTCATGTTGATCCACTGTGTGAACCACGCAAGGACCGGAATCAGGATACCGAAGATCATTGCGATAACGATCAGCGGAGTCGCATTACCGGATCCGATGCTGGTGAAACCTGTCTTGATCGCATCCCATGGGGAATCCTTGATATTGATTGCCAGGAATGTGTTGATCTTGTGGCTCTGTGCGGCAACCTTTGTGATGTCTGTCGTCAGATCGGAGAACTGAGAAAAACTCTGCAGGCTCTCCCACTGAGACGGCTTCAGCGCGTACAGAAGGTCGATCACGTGATTTAAGGAGAAATCATCCAGCGATACACGGATCTTGTTGTCGGAAGCAAACTGTGTCAGGAGCTCCTGTGATCCCTGTACTGCCATCATTTTTGTTGCAAGTCCGCTGAATATATCACTTACCTTTGTGATATATCCCGGAATGTACAGGATTACCTGGTACAGTGCAAAAAGAATCGGCATCTGGAATGCCAGCGGCAGACAGCTTCCTGTCATCGATACGCCGTACTTGCTGTACACAGCCTGTACTTCTTCCTGCATCTTCATCTGCGAAGCCTGATCACGTTTTCCCTGATATTTCTTCTGGATCTTGTTGATCTCAGGCTGTACTACGCTCATCATCTTTGACTGCTTCTGCTGGTTTACCTGAATCGGTGTCAGAATCATGTAGATAACGATGGTGAAGAATACGATTGCCAGACCGATATTCGGGATGCCGATCGCATTCAGGATCTCGTAGATTCCGTTCATCAGCCAGCCAAGTACGATTGCGATGTACTTGATGATGAACATCGTTGATTTACTTAATAAAAGTTCCAAAAACTTGTCCTCCCGGAATTAGTTTTTTCCGTTTACGGCACAGGATCATAACCGCCGTGTGACAGCGGATTACATCTCAGTAATCTCCATGCGGCCAGTAAACCCCCTTTAAGGGCACCATATTTATCGATGGCTTCCACAGCGTATTGCGAACATGTCGGATAATACGGACAGCTGCGCGCGCGTTTCAGCGGCGATAAATATTTTTGATAAAGACGAATACACCAGATCATAAACTTTTTCATTTATTATCCTCTTTACACTCTTTATCCACATTTTTTGTTTTCGTTATCGACTGGATCCTGCCTAAGTGGAGCAGTGCGCTTGTGATCTGCTGCTGTGTGCAGTCCTTCGCCGTTGTCCTGGCAATCACAACCACGTCGATGCCTCTTTGAAAAACGTCCTCGTTCAGGCGGTATCCCTCGCGGATCAGGCGCGTGATGTGATGTCTTACCACACTGTTACCGACCTTCTTGCTGACGGATATGCCGATACGATTCTTTTCGAGCTGGTTTGGCATTACATACATGACAAGATATTTATTTGCTTTTGATGTTCCTCTTCTGTATACCAGCTGAAAATCTCTGTTTTTCTTCAGACTCTCCGAAAACTCCATACTTCTCCTTATTTGCTCCCGCCTGAAAGGCGAGAGTAGATCTGCAGATATGAAAAGAGCTGCCACAAAGAATCTTCTGATTATCCCTTCGTGGCAGCTCTTTCAATTTACAGACATCACTCTGTCATTAAACTGTCAGAGATTTTCTTCCTTTAGCGCGTCTTGCTGCTAATACTTTTCTACCGCCTTTGGTAGCCATTCTTGCACGGAAACCGTGAACTTTGGATCTCTGGCCTTTCTTCGGCTGAAATGTCATTTTCATTTAAGAACACCTCCTTCTTCTATCAACATACCGCATCTGAGCGGCGACTCAATTCTTATACACTTCTGCGCCCGTCGATCAAAAAGTTCGGGCACATGCAGTCATGTATGTCGAGAAAACATCTATTAGATTATATGTAGAGACCGCGTTTAAGTCAAGTAAAATCGCATAAAATCAAGCGTTTTCGCCATTTTTCTCCTTCTGAAACAACATATAGAAGTGCCGGAACTAGATGTGGTAGAAACTCCCTCGGCCCGCAGATTATCCACATCTGTAATTTTGGTCAAACCAACTTCTGACAACCTATTATGTAGCATGCGGTTTACGTAATTTATACACAAAAATGTTGATAACTTGTTGATAACTCGCTTTTTTCAAGTGTATAAATTCTTATAAAATTCCAAAAGGTGCTTTTTTACGCGATTTTTTCTGTGCATCGGGAATTTTCCACTTATGAACTTTCCCTTTTTGTAAAAAAAATTTGCTCCACCGTCATGAACACGCGCGGAGGACAGAGTGTGTATTATCATGTTGATAAATCACCGCTTTTATTATAAGATAGAAGAGGTGCATTTTCTTCTTACCTTATATAATAAGAAGAAAAGTTTTTACAAGAGGGGTAACAAATGAACATTATCGAGCAGAACTGGAGCAAAATTCTGGAGAGAGTCAAGGAAGAACACGAGGTCGGAGATATCTCCTTCAATACCTGGCTTTCCCCTTTAAAAGTATATAAAGTGGAAAATAATGACGTGACGATCCTCGTTCCGACGGAGCAGGTCGGCGTCGATTACGTTACCAGAAAGTATAAACTTCCGATCAAGGCTGCGATCGGTGAAATCACCGGTCTGGACTGTGATCTCTATTTCATTCTTCCCGAGGACGTGGACAAGATGAACAAGGAGCAGCAGGTCAAGAAGGAATCTCTTCTGGCCGGCCTCAATCCGCGCTACACCTTCGATACCTTCGTTGTCGGCAGCAATAATACCTTTGCGCAGGCCGCATCGCTGGCCGTTGCCGAATCTCCGGGAAAGATCTACAATCCTCTTTTCCTGTACGGAGGCGTAGGACTGGGAAAAACGCATCTGATGAATTCGATCGCTCACTTCATCCTGCAGCACAACCCGCAGGCGAAGATCCTGTACGTTACCAGTGAAGAGTTCACCAACGAGGTCATCGAAGCGATCCGTAACGGAAGCAATACAGCTCTTTCCAGATTCCGTGACAAATACCGGAATATCGATGTTCTTCTGATCGATGATATTCAGTTTATTATAGGAAAAGAATCGACACAGGAAGAGTTTTTCCACACCTTTAACGCGCTGCACACGGCAGGCAAGCAGATCGTGCTTTCCTCGGATCGTCCGCCGAAGGACATGGATGTCCTCGAAGAAAGGATCCGTTCCCGCTTTGAGTGGGGCTTGATGGCCGATATCCAGAGTCCGGATTATGAGACCCGCATGGCCATTCTCCGGAAGAAGCAGGAGTTGGACGGATCGAACGTCAGTGA
>JAXJTA010000090.1:0-4756 GCA_036309825.1 Eubacterium sp.
ACATAGAGCATGGCTGTGATCTTCAGATTTTCTTTGAGATGATTGTTGGTGCGGAAGAGTACCAGAAGGCCCACGCCGGCGCCGACCAGAAGTCCTGCCATCATCTGCCCTGCACCGAGCATTCCCTGCAGATAGAGCTGTGTGATCGTGATACTGGCGGCGCAGTTCGGGATCAGTCCGATCAGACCGGCAAGGAGAGTTCCGAAGAAGGGCTGGCCGGACAGGAGGTTTGCAAGCGCCTCGGCACCGAAGCCCTCCACAAGGATCGTAAGGACCAGTGTAATCAGAAATACGAAAAGCACGATATGCATCGTATGCACAAAGGCGGAATGCAGAATGCCGCCTTCCTCCTCTTCACAGCCGCAGTGCTCCTGTTCACAGAGATCATGGATCCGTTTCTCGGTCTTAGAACGATATCTCGTGAAGCGAAGGATAAAATCAATGCCAAGTCCCGCGACCACGCCAATGAAAGCCTTCGCGGCAATGATCTTCACCATGGTCAGCAATGGCACCTGTTCGGAGATGAAGATCGGAAGCATTTCATCGGAGGTGGACAGGAAGACTGCCATCAGCGTGCCGATGGTCAGAAGACCTCCGGAATAGAGACTGGAAGCGGCTGCAGAGAAGCCGCACTGCGGAACGACGCCGAGAACGCCCCCGACGATCGGACCGAAGCGGCCGACCTTCGAGATGGCCTGCGCAGAACGCTCCTCTGTTTTTCTCTCGAGATATTCCATTATCAGATAGGTGATAAATAAAAAGGGGATCAGCTTTACCGTATCGATCAGAGCGTCGAGAATGCAATCCCATAATATTTGAAGCATAAGTTATTCCTTCCTGACTTAATTTTTGGATTTCTTCCGGCAGTCGCCGCACAGGCCGACGAGCATCGATTCTTCACAATCCAGTGTAAAGCCGTGATCCGCCATGAGATGGCTGTTGATCTCTTCCATAAAGCCGCAGTTCAGGTGAAAAATTTTGCCGCAGCCGGAGCAGAGCAGATGCAGGTGATTCGTGCAGCCCATCTGCGGACGCATATATTGGTAAAATTTTTCGTCTTCGCCGGGAACTTTGTGCATGGACAGCACTTTTTCGGCTGTGAGACGGTCGAGATTGCGATAGACCGTGGTGAGGTTCGCGCTCAGCCCGCTTGTTTCCATCTCGGCGTAAAGGCCGGAAGCGCTGATCTTCAGATCGGCATGTTCCTTGAAATATTCTGTGATCCAGTTTCGATATTTTGATCGGTATTCCTTTGGCATGACAGTAGTCCTGTATTATTCCTTATATTCCTATAACAATGCGTTATTTTATTTCGATGCGTTATTTTGAGAGGCTGATGTTCTATTAATGTGTTCTGCTCAATATCTTATTAATATGCGAAGTTAAATATGCGAAGCCGTCTGCTGCAATGATTTGCTGCGATGATTTGCAAACCACTTGCAAATTGTTATTATACAGAATGCGCAGGGCAAGTCAAGGACTTTTGCAAATCATTTGCAACTTTTCGTGGGGGGGGGAGAGGGCGGTATGCAATCAGAAGCAGGCAGAGAATAAAAAATAAAAAAAATAAAAAAGTTTATAATCAGTGTTGACAAATGCAGCTGCATATAGTAAAGTATCCATTGTCAGTTCTGAGACAGACAAAAACACATGCGCGAGTGGCTCAGGGGTGGAGTACAACCTTGCCAAGGTTGGGGTCGCGGGTTCGAATCCCGTCTCGCGCTTGAGCGGATATCGTAAGATATCCGTTTTTTTTTGCGCTGCGATAAACCGATTGTGCATACGGATGCAGTGAAAAGAATAAGCGGCGCGTATCCGTTGGGAGATGTGTTGTCACATAGAGATAGAGGTTTTCAATGAAGAATTCGATGGGAAAAACAATTTTGCGGGGAGTGATCCTTGCAGCCATCATTATTGCCGCGGTTTCAATCATCATGAAACTGTACAAGACGCCGGAAGAGAAACGCATTGAAGCGGAAGTGGAAGCCGGTGTGCAGTTCCTGAAGACACAGGAACAGGTCGATCCGGCCGATGTTCAGAATGCGATCCAGCAGATCGCGATCGAGAAAGAGCAGGCGGCACAGGCAGCTGCGGAGGAAGAACGGCTGGCCAAATATAATGAACAGCTTGCAGCCCTGCAGGACGGTACGATCGATGTCTGGAGCCAGTTCCAGGATTTCGCGATTCTCGGCGATTCCCGAGGCGAGGGATTCCGTATCTTCGAATTTCTTCCTCCGGAACGTGTGCTGGCTGTGAAGGGAGAATCGATCAACGGACTCATGGGACATCTGGAAGAGACGAAAGCCCTGAATCCGCGAAATATTTATGTTACGTACGGAATGAATGATATAGAATCCAATATCGGCGGAGGAGCGGAAGGATGGGCGCAGGCTTATACGGAGATCCTGCTGGCTTATCAGGCGGAGCTCCCGAACGCGCGCTTCTTTGTCAGCTCGATCCTGCCGGTCGTGGAGCCGGCATGGAGTGACCAGCCGCAGTTTCAGGCGGTGCCGGAATGGAATGCGGCCCTGCGTGCCGCCTGTGAAGCGAATGGTTTCTACTATGTGGATCATGATGCGACATCTGCCGCGCATGCGGACCTCTGGGAAGTTGACGGCATCCACATGAAGAGCACATTTTATCCGTATTGGGCGGATGATATGATCATGGCCACCTGGCAGGCGGACGCGAATCTCTGACAAGCCGGGTGATAATGGTTTTTGCAGAGGAGCATATGTGCAGAAAATCATGTGTGCAGAGAAGCATATGTGCAGAAGAGCATGTGTGCAGAGGCAATAAATGAGGGATACAATGAACGCGAAGAAAAACGTTTTTTCGATTACATTAGTAAAATGGGCTGTCGCGGCAGTGCTGGTCATTATTCTGGCTGCGCGCTCGCTGGGAAATACAGACAGCAAAACGGCCTTTGAGGATATGAGCGCAGCGGTTCTTTCCGCGGCGGACATGACGAATATGCAGGAGGCGGATAACCAGATGGTGCGCCGCCTGTACGGACTGGATTCCGCGGACTACGCGGGTTTTACTCTGTATTACCCGACGACCAACATGGGCGCGGAGGAGCTTCTGCTGGTGCAGTTCAGCGATCCCACGCAGAAGGACACGATCAAAGAGGCTGTGGAAGCGCGTCTGGAGACGCAGAAGAAGAGCTTTGCCGGTTACGGCGCAGACCAGACGGCCATGCTCGAGAACAGCATCGTGGATATCCGCGGCAATTATGCACTGTTTGTTTCCGCGGCGGATCCGGATGCGGTTGAAAAAGCATTCGACAGCACATACTGAGGAAGGAGAGCGAAATGGCATTCAATACGATACAATTTCTGTTTCTGTTCCTTCCCGTCGCGATCATTCTGTACTTTCTTGTTCCAGGGAAGATTAAATCACTGATCCTTATCCTGCTGAGTCTGGTGTTCTACGCCTGGGGAGATCCCTCGCAGCTGATCCTGCTGGTATTCTCGATCCTCTTCAACTTTGCCGGCGGCATCGAGATCGCGGCGCTCAAGAGGAATGAGCAGCACAAAGCGGCAAAAGCGGCTCTCGCAGGAACGGTGATCGCCGATCTGGCCATGCTTGCCTTTTATAAGTACTCGGGATTCCTCCTCGGCGGGCTGTTCCCGTCGTTTACCGCGCCGCCTCTTCCGGTCGGAATCTCGTTCTTTACCTTCACGGTCCTGTCGTACATTTTTGATGTGTATTATGAGAGGGCGGAAGCGGAGACGAACTTCTTTGCCTTTGCCTTATACGTTTCGTTTTTCCCCAAGCTGGTCTCCGGACCGATCGTGGAATATAAGGATATCCGGGAACAGCTGCGTGTGAGAAATCATACGCTGGAAGGTTTCGGCGAGGGCGTACAGCTCTTTCTGACCGGCCTCTTCAAGAAGGTTCTGATCGCCGATGTGCTCGGCGGCGCCTTTCAGTCTGTCTATGCCGTCGAGTCAAAGACGACCGTTCTGGCCTGGCTGGGGATGATCTTCTACAGTCTGCAGCTGTACTTTGATTTCAGCGGGTATTCCGATATGGCGATCGGCCTGGCCCGTATGTTCGGCTTTAAATTTGACAAAAACTTCGACCACCCCTATGCGGCGGACGGCATGACCGACTTCTGGAGACGCTGGCACATCTCACTCGGACATTGGTTTCGTGACTATGTATACATTCCACTCGGCGGAAACCGCGTCGGTGCCGGCAGGCAGGTGCTGAACCTGATGGTTGTCTGGTTCCTCACGGGGCTTTGGCATGGCGCCGGCTGGACCTTCATCTGCTGGGGTCTGTATCACGGCATCTGGATCCTGATTGAAAAGTTCGCCTTAGGCAGAGTACGTACGAAGATTCCGAAAGTGATCCGCATCGGCGTGACCGTTCTGATCGCTTTCATCGGCTGGATCTTCTTCTTCACACCGACGATTGCCGATGCCGCGCAGTATATCGGGCTGCTCTTCGGCGGCGCCGCAGGATTCTGGGATGCGGCTACCGGGTATTATCTGATGGAAAATATTATTCCGCTGATCCTTGCGGTCATCCTCTGTGTACCGGCAACGGGACAGGCATTCCGGCATTTCGCCGGCGAGAGGGGGCTGCGCGGTTCGGTCATCTCCGTGGTCATGAGCATCGTGCTTTTTGCATTCTGCGTTGCGGGAATCATCAGCAGTACCTACTCATCATTCCTGTATTTCAAGTTCTGATCGGGAGAAGTTCGGGAACCAAAAGGGAGTAACGATTTGGAAACAAAGGAAAAGAG
>JAXJTA010000091.1:0-2148 GCA_036309825.1 Eubacterium sp.
CCGATCATGGAGAACGAGATCGATAAGATCTATCCGGTCGTCAGCGCGGCGGGATCGGATTCGGCAATGCTCGACAATACACTGGAGTTTCTGTATATGAACGGCATGGATCTGCCGCTGGCAATGATGGTCACCGTGCCGGAGCCGTGGAAACATAACCAGTTCATGAAGGAAGAGAAAAAAGATTTTTATCATTACTATGCAACGATGATGGAGCCGTGGGACGGTCCGGCCGCGATCCTTTTCTCCGACGGAGAACTGTTCGGCGCGACACTCGACAGGAACGGACTGCGGCCGTCCAGATATTACATTACCGATGACAACCGGCTGATCCTCGCCTCGGAGGTCGGCGTGCTCGATATCGAACCGGAACACATCGTGAAGAAATCGCGTCTCACACCGGGAAAGATTCTGCTCGTGGATACCCGCAAGGGAAGAATCATTTCCGATGAGGAATGCAAGGCGTATTACGCGCAGCGGCGTCCTTACGGCGAATGGCTCGACCAGAGCCTTGTCCGCCTGGCAGACGTACCGATCCCGAACAAGAAGATCGAAGTGCACTCGCAGGAGAGCAGGGACCGTCTCTATAAAGTATTCGGGTATACCTATGAAGATATCCGGGACCAGATCCTTCCGATGGCAGAGAACGGTGTGGAACCGACCGTTTCGATGGGCCATGATGTGCCGCTCGCTGTCCTCTCCCGCCGGCATCAGTTGTTGTTCAATTATTTCAAGCAGCAGTTCGCGCAGGTAACGAATCCGCCGATCGACTCTCTTCGGGAGAAGATCGTAACCGATACAACGGTCTACATCGGATCGGACGGTGACCTGCTGAATGAGAGAAGCGAGAACTGCCGCGTTCTTGAGATCAACCATCCGATCCTGACGGGCGTGGATCTGCTGAAGATCCGTTCCCTTGACCGGCCGGGATTTCATGCAGCGACCGTCTCTCTTTTGTATTACAAGAACACATCCCTTGCGCGCGCGCTTGAGCAGCTGAATATTACCGTAGACAGAGCAGCTGCCGACGGCAAAAACATTATCATTCTGAGCGACCGCGGCGTGGATGAGAACCATGTACCGATCCCGTCCCTGCTGGCGGTTTCTTCCGTGGAGCAGCATCTGGTTCAGACAAAAAAACGGACCGCTGTTTCTCTTATCCTCGAGAGCGCGGAGCCGCGTGATGTGCACCAGATCGCCACACTTCTCGGCTTCGGTGCCCGTGCTGTCAATCCGTATCTTGCGCATGAGTGTATCGCGGAGCTGATCGATATCGGAATGCTCGATAAGGACTACCACACGGCGATCGCCGATTATAATGAGGCTCTGCTGGGCGGGGTCGTCAAGACTGCGGCAAAGATGGGCATCTCGACGATCCAGTCCTATCAGTCTGCCCGGATTTTTGAGGCAGTAGGACTGGCAAAAGAAACGATCGACAGGTATTTTACAGGTACGGTCAGCCGTGTCGGCGGAATCGGCATCAGGGAGATCGAGGAAGGCATCACGTTCCGTCACAATCGTGCCTTTGATCCGTTGGGACTGCCCACGGACAAGACGACCGATTCTGTCGGCTTTCATTACCTTCGAAGCGGCAGAGATAAAGAGGATCATCTGTACAGCCCGGAGACGATCGTCCTGCTGCAGCAGGCGGTCCGGGAGGGAAATCCGCAGAAATTCAGGGCGTATACCGATCTGGTCGATGATTCCGCCAGACCGCATACACTGCGCGGCCTTCTGGAATTTGCCCCGAAGCAGAAGCCGGTACCGATCGAGGAGGTAGAACCGGTCGAAAGCATCGTGAAGAGGTTCAAGACAGGCGCGATGTCCTTCGGCTCCATCTCGCAGGAGGCGCATGAGACGATGGCGATCGCCATGAACCGCCTGGGAGGTAAATCCAATACCGGTGAGGGCGGAGAGAATCCTACCCGCTACGGCACCGAGAAAAACTCAGCGATCAAGCAGGTCGCGTCCGGCCGCTTTGGCGTTACGAGCGCCTACCTGAACAGTGCTGTAGAAATACAGATCAAGATGGCGCAGGGCGCGAAGCCCGGAGAGGGCGGCCATCTCCCCGGGAAAAAGGTTTACCCCTGGGTTGCCTCTACCCGCTATTCCACACCGGGTGTAGCATTGATCTCGCCGCCGCCGCAC
>JAXJTA010000092.1:0-10847 GCA_036309825.1 Eubacterium sp.
CCATTTCTGTATCATTCATTCTATAGGAAACATATCTGGGACAGAGCGAACCTATCATATGCAGCGGTTGGAGAATGTCTCTCTTATGCAGGCTTTTTTGCGGAAGAGAACTTCTGCCGGGAAATTACCCTGCGGACTCCGGTGCGTACTTCATGATCTCATCAATGTACATCTGTTCCAGCTCGCTCAGTACATGACCGCGGACGATCACATACCCGATGCGCATTGTCCGCTCGGAGTCGAGCGGGACCGAAATGATCTCGCTGCCATGCAGATATCTGGGAAAAATGCCGCTCGAGATCGTGTATGCGTCAGAGCCCAGGAGCAGACGGACGATCGCGCCTCGGTCATTGATCCGGATCTCTTTATCCGAAGGCAGCGTACTGAACATTTCCTCCGCATAATAGGGCGCTTCGTAACTGCCCTGAACGAAGTTGATCCTCGGATACTCCTTCAGATCCTCCAACGACACCTTCGTCTCCTGTGCCAGCGGATGTTCTCTTCGAACCAGCAGATGGAGCTTCGCCTCAAACAACTGCGTAAATGCCAGATCATATTCATCCATCACCTTCCGCAGTGAATCCTCATTTTCATCCGACAGGTAGATTACACCGATGTTTGAGAGACGGTTGCTGACATCCTCCAGAATACGATGTGTACCGGTCTCATTGAAATAAAAATCGTATTTCCCGCCTTCGAACTTCTTCGTCAGCTCAACAAAAGCATTCTCTGCGAACGTATAATGCTGTGTCGACACACCGAACACGATCTGGCCCTGCTTCTCATTGACAAATCGATTCTCCAGCAGCTGCATCTGCGTGATGACTGCCCGCGCGTAACCGGCAAATTCCTTGCCCCGCTTTGTGAGCTGAACGCCGCTGCGGCTGCGGATGAAGATCTCCTCACCGATCTCTGCCTCCACATCCTTGATAGCGCTTGACAGACTCGGCTGCGATACATGCAGACGCTTCGCCGCTTCCGTGATCGAGCCTGTCTCGATCGTTGCAATGATGTATCTTAATTGAAGAATCGTCATCTCAATCTTTCCCCCGTCCTGATATCAACTCGATGTTCTTGCAGTGATCTCAAGTGCGCCACTTTTTTTTCATAGCCGGATGCGCTGTAAATTTTACCCGCGATTACCTCCCCTTATACTGAGGATATCTTCCATAGGTGATGTGCGCTTGCAGAGCATCAGCCGCCGAACAGGTCCGCGGTCTTAACCATTCTTGCGGCAACTTCCACACCGAACGGGCAGCGTGTCTCGCAGCCCTTGCAGCCGATACAGTCGGCGGCGGTGTGCTCAAGTGCCTTGTAGTGCGACGCAACACTCTCCGGAACGGTCGGCTGCTGCACGGCCAGGTCGTAGAACTTGTTGACCATCGCGATATCGATATTCACCGGACACGGCTTGCAGTGACCGCAATAAGTGCACTGTCCGGAATACGAATGAAGCGGTGCGTTCGCGATCACGGAGGCGTAATCCTTCTCGTCCTCCGTAGCCGTCTCATAGGCAAGCGCGGCATCGATCTGCTCACGGGTATCGTAACCGCAGAGGATCGAGGCAGTGCCCGGGCGGGTCAGCGCATAATGGATCAGCTGGATCGGCGTAAACGCAGTACCGAAGGGAGACGTTTTTGCATCGAAAAGTCTGCCGCCGAAGAAGCCCTTCATGACGGTGATGCCGACTTCCTTCTCCTCGCAGAGCCGGTACAGTTCCTGACGTTCCTGATCGATGCCGGAAAAATCGCCATCGTATCCTTCGAACATGGACATCAGATCATCCGTCGCCGGACGCATATCGAACGCCGGGTTGATCGAGAAGAGGATCATCTCGATGAAACCGGTCTCTACGGCGCGCTTTGCCATGACCGGATTGTGTGTGGACATGCCGATGTGGCGAATCACACCGCTCTCATGCAGCTCATGCACATACTTGATGAAATCCGTGTTCATCACCAGATTCCAGTCCTCCTCGGAATCCACATAGTGGATCATGCCGAGATCAACGTAATCCGTCTGCAGCCGCGTCAGCAGATCCTCGAACGCAGGCTTCACGAACTTCATATCACGCGTGCGCACATACTGCCCGTTCTGCCAGGTCGAGCCGATGTGTCCCTGCACATACCACTTGTCACGATTCGGTTTGATCGCTTTGCCGATAATGTCTCTCGACTTCGGGTCTGCCATCCAGCAGTCGATGATATTGACGCCCTGCTCGCCCGCATAGCGAACCAGGTCGATCGAATGCTCCTCGTCATGCCGCTCCAGCCACTCGCCGCCAAAGCCGATCTCACTGACCATCAAGCCTGTTTTTCCTAATTTCCTGTACTCCATTCAAACCTCCCATTTTTTCACGGCACCGTCACCGGTGCGCCGGCCCTTATCGCTTCATTGCACTATCACCGACACCTGCTCCGTTCGCTTCACGGCATCTGCTCAAATTGTCTCACATCACCATGACCAGCGTGCCAACGCCGATCAGGATGCAGCCGATCAGCGACTTCGTCGTAAACTGCTCATGCAGAAAAACGAATGCCATGACCAGCGTGATGATCACGCTCAGCTTGTCGATCGGCACGACCTTCGATGCATCGCCCATCTGCAGCGCGCGGTAGTAGCAGAGCCATGACGCGCCCGTTGCCAGTCCCGAGAGAATGAGGAAGATCCAGCTCTTCCTGCTGATCTCCGACAGGCCGCTCTGCGCATGCGTGAGAAAAACCATGCCCCACGCCATGACCACAACGACCATCGTGCGGATCGCCGTCGCCAGATTTGAGTTCACACCGTCAATTCCGATCTTCGCCAAAATCGAGGTCAAAGCGGCAAAAACCGCCGAACCGATTGCAAATACCAACCACATAATTTTCCCTCCTATCTTCCTTCCCCAAAGTATGGGACCCCGGAAAAAGCTGCCGCTTCCGGGACGTATGTATCCAAACTTCGTTATCGGTTTCCCCGTATGCCCTTCTGTTCCAGAAATTCTCCGATCTCCCGATAGCGATCCGTCATCGCGCTCTGCGCGGATGCCGGTACCCAGCTGCCTCTATGATGGTGCAGCGTATAGCTCAACTCTGTCCGGTAAATAATCCCCGTATCGAAGCTTTTACCGGTCAGCACCTCGAACGGATAGATCGTGATGTCGTCCACGAACTGGAAGCCGCCGTTCTTTACCAGACCATACTTTTCGATGACCTTTGTAAACCTCACCGGGCAGGTCGACAGATCGAGCGATCCGTCTTCCCGGATAAACGGCCGGCTCTCGTAGCTTTCGCAGATCTCCGTAAAAATAGGGTGGCCCGCTTTCGCCCCCATTCCCGAACCGCACTCGATGCGGTTCAGCGACTCAAAGCTCATGTAAGCGTCATTGTAGACCAGATCATCGATGGGCTGCAGCATCTGCACATCGAGATCCATGTAGATCCCGCCGTACCTTCGCAGCAGATCCGCCCTCGCGTAATCCGACGCAAACGCCCAGTATTTTTTCCCGATCGCCTGCTCGAAAAAAACACAATTCTCCGGTCTGTACGTATCGAGAGTCCAAATCCTTATTTCGTAATCCGGCGCGTACTTCCTCCACGAATCAAGGCACACCTGATACTTCTCAGGAATCCCTCGTCCATCCGAAAACCAGCAGGTGTGGATCACCTTCGGGATCTGAGGAGCCGCGTTTTTCCGAAAATGAGGCGGCGGCTTCGGTGCTTCCAGCATGCACAGGTCCTCATAGAGTGCTTCCAGATAAATCGCGGGGATCGCCTCATAACGCGACAGGACCGGGTCCGCAGCCAGCTGCGCGAGGATCTCCCGATACCGGATGACCGCCACGAGGATCACCGGCCCGTCGGGCAGCAAGCCTCCCGATCTGTCCGCCGTCTTCGACCTATCCGAAACCCTGTCCACCGGCCTATCCGCTGCTCTTCCCGAGACCCATGCCACCAGATCCGCCTTCCTGATCCGTTCATATTTCCTGTCGTCCGGAAAAACGACTTTCTCTCCGGCGTTCTCGACAAAGCCCCTCACGTTCCCGATCAGGCCGCTCTCGCACAGAAACGGATAGGTCAGATTCCGAAAATGCTTGCCGCTGCCCCAGCAGATAATATCCTTCTTCTTTAATTCTTCAAATAAAGCAGCAATAGACGTACTCATTCGATGCCCCTGATTCTATTTTCCACTTTTCACATCCTGTCAATTCTGCGTCTCCAGCGCCGCGAGAAACATTTCATAGGCATCGTCCTCGTACATCAGCAAAGGCGAATTCTCGCCGCCTCCGTTGGTACTTCTTCTCATGGCCGCGTACGAAGCCTCTCCGTACTCCAGCACGTCCATTTCATAGAGTGGAAGTCCCAGTTCTGTACTGATCCGGCAAAAATCCGCAAGCGGCGTACGCGATTTTCTGGTTCGCAGGATCTTTGCTTTCAAGTCAGGATCGGACTTTGCCGCCTCCATCAATTTTTCCAACGTATCCGCTACATCCATACAGATGACCTCCCGCTCTTTGGGTTATTTCCTCTCATCCGAAATATGTTCCGAAGTATTCTTCGATCTCCTTCATCCTGCTCATCTGATCGGCAGAGAATGGACAGCGACTGTTGCAGTGTCCGCATTGCAGACAGTCGGATGCGTTCATTTCCAGCGTCCGATAATGCTCCGCTGCCAGCACATCACCGAGCTGCGCCAGATCGATGTAGTTGATTCCCTGATCAAGTGCATAAGTAACGGTCTCTGCCACGTTTTCCGCCGAATTCTCGCCGACCACCGACGTGCCCATGCCGATCACACTGATTTTCTCGCCGCCATGCGGCAATGTCCTGTATTCCATATATCCTGATCCTACTCTCCTGCTGTTCAACAGTTGCTTCTCAATCGAAAATAACTTTCTTCCGGAAATTTTCTTCACCCAGATACGACAAGTAGAACCGTTCGTACAGATCTCTGACCTCTGCTGCAGTATGCTCCCTGCCGAGCGGAATCTCCAGAAGCCGGTACGGCACGTGGAATGTAGTAACCTTCACCCCACTGTCCACTACGCCATTTCTGAGATAAAAGTTCAGCCGCCTGTCCTGAAGGGCCTTCTCCTCACCGTCTGCCTTATCCGGATCCTCGACCTCCAGGATCAGGCCGGACATATCCCTGCTGCGCTCCCTCAATGTCGGAAGGATCTCCGAGCCGATTCCACCATTGCGCTTTTCCGGCACGGTGGCGAAATAATCGAGCAGGTAGTTATTATCGTGCTTTTGCAGAAATGTATAGCCGACAAAATCACCATTCTCGAAGTAGCCCAGCGGATCATACAGCCCGGCATCCATCATGTCCAGCAGCAGTTTCAGCGGCTTTCTCTCATTTTCGACAAAGTCTCTGACCATGTGTTCCTCGTAGACGCCGCATACTTCCGTTTTTGTTAAAATCCTTACTTCCATTCACAATTCCTTGCCGATCATACGTAGAACTCCGGTCTCCTGTGCTGCGTGTACGTCTTCCCGTCCCGGATCGCCCGCGACGCGGCAGGGTCGATTTCTGCATAGACGATCCGCTCTCTGTCATCCGCCTTGCACAGGGTCTCGCCGTTGGCATCGATCAACATCGATTCCCCGGAAAAAGCCATCTCTCCTTCCGTTCCCACGCGGTTGCACATGGCGATCGCCACGCTGTTCTGAAAGGCCTGGATCTTCATCTCCCACTCGAATTTCTCCGACGGTTCCGCCTTTGTATTCACTGTCGGCACCAGGATCAGATCCGCCCCCATCAGGGCCTCTGTCCGTATGCTCTCCGGATAATGCCGGTCATAGCATACGACGATGCCGATCTTTCCGAACGGTGTGTCAAAAACCTTGAACCCGTCATCCGCGGGCGTGTAATAATCCGCCTCATAAAACTGCGGCGCTCTCGCGATATGGACCATCTTCTGCGCGCCGATGATCTCGCCCGTTTCGGAGATCATGAGGCTGGCGTCGTACGTTTTTCCCGCTTCTGCCAGATAATAATTGGGCACCGCCATGATCTGATGCCGGCGACAGGCCTCGCAGACAGCCTGCACATACGGCGAATCGACGGTCAGACTGTACCCTCTCGCGTCGCCGCAGGGATACTGCGGGAAAAACTCCGTCAACATCACCTCGGGAAACAGGATCAGATCCGCGCCGCTTGCGGCAGCACTCTCGATCGCCTTTATGCAATTCTCCAGATTTGCATCCATGCTTCCCTTATTCGGAAGCTGTGCCATAGCTAATTTCATGCCTGCATCCCTTTCAAGTTCTATATCTCGTTCGTTCACAATCGCGCATTGAAGCGATCACGACTCGTCCCGATCACATGTCGAAGCAATCACGGCTGATTTCGATCACACGTCGAAGCGCTCACGGCTCACTACAGGAGGAAGAAGATGACAGCAACACCGACTACGACCAGTGTCACGATGATCCCCATAATAAGCACCCATTTTTTTGCAAAGCTGCCGCCTTCGGCAAATCGGAACTCTACCGGATTATTGGGATTTACCAGGATCTCAAATTGCTTTCCCAGAGGATAGAAATCCCTGCCGCCTCCGAGAGAACTGCGCTGCCGAAATATCTGTCCATTCATAGTGAATTCAAGGATGGGGAAATATGCGCTGCTTCCATAGGAAAATCGATCGGACCGATCATGCTGGTTCGCATATTGCGTTTTCTCATAATTTCCGCCAACGACCGTACCGATCGTGCGGTAGGTGCAGTTGTTTTTCTCTCTTTTATCCAGAAATATGAAAAAAGCTCCCATCGCCGCAAACCCAATTACAAGAGTTACAAGTACAAAGATGACAAACATGATGATTCACCTCACATGAACGATTCCGTATTTTCCGATCTTATCAGCGTCCTCTGCCTTTTTGAAGCCCAGGTTCTTACTAATCATAAAACACCGTGGGGAAATTGTCTAATCTCCATTCCTTATTTACGGTCCCCTTGACCAGCCGGAAAATTCCTTCCCCAGACATTACCAGGAATGAACTACCAGCCAAATGATCAGCGGTACGGCGATGACGAGAACAAGGATCCATGCGATCACAAATGCCTTGATGATAAATTTAAACCAGTGCTGCGCATCCGCCTGAGGCGAACCAATGACTCTCAGCCCCATCAGAAGAACCCAGATTCCAATCGCCAGAATGGGCAGCGTCGCCAGGTACCCAAGCCGCATCATCGGTTCAAAACTGAAGAGGGCCGTAAGGATCAAACCGACGATCGACATCATTAAACCAACGATCGTAAACAGCTTTGCACTCGGATCATCTCTATCAAGTTTAACAAAGTGGAAGCCTCCATCCACCTGATAACCGTTGTCACGCAAAAACTCCTCAACCACATCGTGCATTGTGGCAGTATCCTGACGCCGAATGCCGTCACTGCCAAAACGGAAGTTCATCTCCGCTCCAACGAGCCCCTTGTTTCCTCCAACTCCGGAACTGCTGTCAGAATCCATTCTTACATAGGTGCCGTTGTCGTTGAGCTTGTAGGAACTTCTTTTATTCACATGGCGATGATGGATGTCCGTATCGGCCCGATAGTCGAAATACACAATGATCGTGTCATTTTCGATCCGGATTGAAAACGGATATGCTCCATTCCCGAATTTCATCCACGCTGTTCTCAAAACCTCTTCTTTGGGTGTAAACATACTCCCCCCCTTATCTGCCATATCGTTTCAATATTTTCCTAAATATCAGGCATCAAAAAGCGCATTATTTCACAGTAGGAATTTTCCAGTGAAAAACGGCTGTTTGTTCAGGCGTTGGTGAATTCTCATCCTTCGACTCCGTAAATCAAATTTTCGAAGTTTTTCAATCTCACCCTGCGAATCAATATTTTCCCTGATCCTATCAAGTACATCATTTGTAAACCGTGCTTTACAAATAGGACATGTTGTGCTGCTCAAAGGTCATAACGACTCCCAGCACAACACTGCCAATAGCAAAAATGCTGACTATACCAACCAGAATGACCATCCCATCTCTCCTTTGCAATAAATCGAAAGCCGTCATCATTAAATTATAAAGGGAAACAAGTAAAATGGCTTGAACTGTAATGGACCTTCTTTTCCAACATCCTTCTGCGATAAAAGAAATATGGAACCTACGTTTTTGGAGAACTTCCTGGCAAATTCATTAATGGATTCATGTCTCCCTGTACCTGATGATTTAATCTCAAATGCATCTACCTTGCTTCCATTTGCAAGAAGGAAATCCACCTCATAGTAATGGGTGCTTCCTTCTTTTTCCCATGTATGATAAAACAATTCCCTGCCGGATGCCGCGATCATTTGCGCAATTAGATTTTCATATAAAAAGCCAAGATTTGCCGGTAGCTTGTCTGAAAGCAATTTTGTATAAATGGTATTTTCTGTAATTGGTCTGTCAATAAACATTAACGTGACAAATAATCCTGTGTCTGATAGATAGAGCTTATAGCTGTCCAGATCTTTTGTATCTGCCAGGCTCACTCTTGGATTTGTTGAATTATAGCATGGTAAAACTGTCCTTGAATCAATCAGCTCAAAAAGGAGCTCTTTTGCCTTTGAAACTGTTTTTTTCCCGGTTGCCGTTGTAATCCTATATTTTCTGGCATCCTTTGCAAGCTGTGCAGGAATAGAATGGTACATAGAGGATAGCCTTCCTCCAGAGTCTATTTTTCTGAAATCGTCCTCATACAATGAAATAATCTGCCTCTTCACCTGATCAATTTCGGAAAAGTTTTTCCCGGCAGCATACGCTTCGACCGCTTGCGGCATTCCTCCTACCGCCATGTATACTCTCAGGTCTCTCATAAGTTTTCGGTTTGTTGCCTGTCCAATTGCAGTGCCGGATGCATAGACCTGCCCTAATATTGAATAATTCTGCCCGGTCGCCTGGCAGAATTCTTCGTAGTCCATCGGATAAACCTGCATTTTCATCTCTTCAGAAGGTATCAAAATGTCTTTGACATTCTTTTTTATTGAAATCAATGAACCTGTTTCCAGATAATGATATCTTCCATCCAACACCAGATGCTTTATCGCTTGTCTGGCCTTCGGAAAAAGCTGCACTTCGTCGAATATGATCAGAGAATCTCTCTCATACAGAGTCACGCCCGTCTCTGCCTGGATTCTCAGGAAAAACATATTCAAATTTCCAATATCGTCAAAACATGCCTTAATATTGTCTGATGCCCTTGAAAAATCTATCAGAACATAGGACTTATACTCATTTCTGGCAAAATTCTCTGCAATGGTCGATTTCCCAACACGCCTTGCCCCTTCAAGCATGATTGCATAATGATCTGCGTATTTTTCTTTCCATTCCAATAATTTTGTATAGGCTTTTCTATAAAAAAACATGCTATAACCTCCTAGATAAGGTTGTTATAGCATGCCTCTGTCTTTTCTTCAAGATAATATTTTTTGTTTTAGTGCATTTCTTCAAGATTTCTAATGCAAATTTATGGATATTCTTCACGATTTCATAGCGGTCGAAATAAAAACGGGTGAATAGCAAACTGAGCTTCCGGTTTGCAAAAGTTAGTTCTGGTTTGAAAGTTTTTGCAACAAACACTTCCGGAATCGCACCTTGTATAATGGTACCGTAATTTAAGACACTTTTTCGACGTCATGATAATGAATCTGATATACTACATTTATCAATGAAAGGAATCATTATCATGTCCCGAACAAAGCGAAATTTCTCAGCTAAATTCAAATCCGACTTTGCCACTGCCGGTGGCAAATTTGGCTGGTCACGGTATTCTTCATTCTTGAAAGATTTCTTGGAGAAAAACCGGTTACATCCGGGAACTCTGATTTCAAGGAAGCAGATAGTGTATTAATAAAATTGCTTCCATAGGTAGAATTCTCACTTATGCTTTTGCCTATTCTAAAGTACATTGCAATAAGTTGTTGATTTGCATTTCTAAGAATTTCATTTCTTGTGTCTACGATATCCCTTTTTATACGTTCTATCAGATTGATAATATCTCTGTTATCAAGTTCGCTCATACTTCTTTCCTCCTTGGACGGAACTACCCATGCACTATCTTCAGTGAACTGCACTTCCACAATATTTTTCATTACTGTTTTTAGTTCAAAGCGACGCTGACCTGAAAAAACTTCGAATACACCTGGTATGAAACTATAACGGCAATTTGTATTCCTGTAAGTTTTTATCTTTGCAGAATGTCATTTCTAACAATTCTGCCGCAATCTCTTTGCTCTCAACACGCATAATATTATCTTCGGCATCGTCCTTTGAAAGCAGGTTCATGCTTCCGTACCAGACAACTTCATTATCAATGACAGCGTAATGTTCGCAATGCTCTTCCATCAGTTCAATATGGAATCCGGCATTTCGCAGGGCTTCCATCAACTCAATGCGATGCTCTTCACGCCCGTACTTATACGCATCCGGATGCCATGTAACAATTGTAACTTTAACACCGGTTTCCTGTCGTTCCTTCAGAAGATTTATCATTCGGAAAACTTTATTTTTCCCGAGTGTAGGACTGGAGATTACTATGTCTGCGTTTGCAGCACGAAGATCCTCTTCATACACCTCAGTATAGGTTTCGGAGTCATAAATGGCATTGGCATTTTGCTTTTCGATCGAATTGCCGGCAAAGATTTTATAGCCGATTCGCTTATACGCTTTTAGACGTTTCGCATACATTCTGTCAAACACCGGAATATGAATATCTACATAATCATATATCTGCACATTTGCTTTGCCTTCGTAGTCTCTGTTGAGACGCCCCGCATATTGTTCGACATTAGGTAATCCGTCGTCAGAATCCTGCCGGGGATCCCCCGACGCTTCAGCTCCTGCAAGGTCATCATCAAGGCTTCTATGC
>JAXJTA010000093.1:0-16813 GCA_036309825.1 Eubacterium sp.
ATGCGGCGCGGCTGCGCGGCTCGTCAGGTCCATCTTTGTGATGCCTCGCGGCAAGCAGATGGACACTTCGCTCAGGCTGTGGCGGTGCGGCGTTACCGGCTGCTCGCGCTGCGGTCCTGCTTACCGTGAGGACATCAGTCGATGGAATTCCTCCCGCGCAGTCCGCGCCGCCGGCAGATCATGGTAAGGCGATGCGATTATTAATTGTTTCAGGGAGCATCGGTGGGAGCCGGTGCTCCTTTAGACAACGGAACGAAAATATCAATCAGCGGACAATGATTATCTGGCCGGTATCAGAGAAGATGGTGAAATGGCGCGGCGTGGATATGGCGAAAGTGTTGCATTGGAACTTGTATCAGTCTATAATCACTACGGATACACAACGGAAACTAACCGACAATCGGCGTGTACGTTTTTATCACGCGCTGCCGGGTTGATCTCGCCTGATCAGGAGGATGAAGATGGATTACAATAAAGCTGCTCTGGAGATGCATGAGAAGAATCAGGGTAAAATCAGTGTGATTTCGAAGGTTCGCGTGGAGACCCACGACGACCTCAGCACCGCCTACACACCGGGTGTTGCGGAGCCGTGCCGGAAGATCCGCGACAACAAAGCAGATGTTTATAAATATACCGCGAAGGGAAATCTGGTCGCTGTTGTTACCGATGGTACCGCAGTCCTCGGGCTCGGCGATATCGGCCCGGAGGCAGGCCTTCCGGTCATGGAGGGAAAATCGGTCCTCTTCAAGGAGTTCGGCGGTGTTGACGCATTCCCGATCTGCCTCGATACCAAGGACGTGGATGAGATCGTCGAGACGGTCAAGAGAATCGCTCCGACCTTCGGCGGCATCAACCTGGAAGATATTTCCGCACCGAGATGCTTTGAGATAGAGCGCCGCCTGAAAGAAGAGCTGGATATTCCGGTCTTCCACGATGATCAGCACGGAACGGCAATCGTTGTTTCCGCCGGTATCATGGGTGCTCTGCGACTGGTAAAGAAAGAGATCAAGGATATCACGATCGTGATCAACGGCGCCGGAAGCGCTGGAATCTCTATCTGCAAGCTTCTGCTGCAGCTTGGCGTGGGCAATGCGATCATGTGTGATCGATTCGGCATTCTCGCACCGGGTGAGGAGTGGATGAATCCGGCGCAGGCAGAGATGGCGGAAAAAACAAATAAAAACCGGATTCACGGCGTTCTTGCTGATGCTCTGAAGGGGGCGGATGCATTTGTCGGTGTATCGGCACCGAACGTGGTAACACCGGAGATGGTAGCGACGATGGCAGAAGACGCGATCGTTTTTGCCATGGCAAACCCGACCCCGGAGATCATGCCGGAGGACGCGAAGAAGGGCGGCGCGCGTGTAGTTGCGACCGGCCGCAGCGATTATCCGAACCAGATCAACAACGTTCTTGTATTCCCGGGTGTCTTCCGCGGTGCGCTTGATGCGCGCGCAACGGACATCACGGAGGGCATGAAGATGGCTGCGGTCTATGCGATCGCGGGCCTGATCCCGGACGAGGAACTGAGCGAGGATTACATCATCCCCGGCGCATTCGACAAGAGAGTCGCTTCTGCCGTTGCTGAAGCGGTGAAGGCCGAGGCGATCAAAGAAGGCGTTGTGAAATAATAAGAGTATGCTGTGAAAAAGCAAATTGTAATATGGTATATCTGATCAGGAGGATATTTTACATATGGAAATCAACGAGGCTTTTTATCAGAGGATCCTCGAACGTCGTAATGCACACAATCCATTTGCCAATCTGATCGGAATTGTTACGACGGAAATACGGGAAGGTTACGCAAAGGGATATTTTGATCTGAAGGAAGAACTGGGAAACGCGATCGGCTCGATTCACGGAGGCTGCCTGTATGCATTGGCGGACACGGTCGTTGGCGCGGCATGCGCGTCTTACGGTTACGTTGCGCCTACCGTTTCCGGCAGTATGAATTTCCTGAGCACACTGAAGAAGGGAAACCGGGTATGGGCTGAGGCAACAACGCTCAAGCATGGAAAGAAAATTTCCGTTTTCGATGTGCGCGTGACCGATGAAGGCGGAAAGCTCCTGGCTACCGCTACATTCACGTACTATCATACGGAAATTCCTCTTGAGGCAGAAAATTAAGTTGAACAAACCACCGGTCATCCCGGTGGTTTTTGCATTAAGGAACATACTTCTGCTGATGATCACGAGATCCGGGAAAATAAATTCTCCTTGCATAATCTCCTATGTTCGCGGTAGGCTATTGCAAAGGAGGCACATCATATGAGACGTTATATAGCCGACCAGCATTTCTTCGATGAGGATGTGCTCTTCCGGATGGATAAGCGAAAATTCGGCAGCGTGGATGAGATGAATGAATACATGATCGCGCAGTGGAACGACACCGTGAAACGAGGGGACGAAGTTTTTGTCCTTGGTGACATGTTCTCCCTGAAGGGGGCCGATCCGGAAGCGGTGAACCGTGTGCTGCACCGCCTCAAGGGGAAGATCACACTCATTATCGGGAACCATGATGCGGGGTGGATCGCGAAGCCGGCGATCGATACGGGCCGTTTTAAGGCGATCCATCATTACATGGAGATCAATGATACCGGGAGACGCCTCATCCTCAGCCATTATCCGATCCCGTTCTTCGGGAAGAATCATATGCGGGACAAAAACGGCTCCCTCAGCACCGTGATGCTGCACGGGCACCTGCATGATACGAAGGAGGCCGGGCTGATGTACCGCTTCGAGAAGGAAGCGGCAGAGGAGAGCTTTGTCACAGCGAAAGGAACCGAAGAGCCAATGACGATGAACCTAATCAATTGCTTCTGCGGGTACTCGGATTACCGGCCGCTGGGGCTGGACGAGTGGATCGCACGCCGGGACGCGGGATACCGTACGTAAGAGGGATGCAGCATGATGAAGCCGGCGGGACGCATCGATTGGTCCTGCACTTGAACAGGGAAATATTAGCAGGGGAAAGGCAGTAAAATAGATTTGAGCAGTAATAAAACGAAGAAGAGTATTGAAAAGAAGATGGATCTTCTGGCGGAGATGCGACAGGGAGCGATCCTCTCGGTGCGGCAGCAGATCCTGCTGATCATCCAGCTGAGTATTCCCGCAATCATGGCGCAGGTGACATCGGTCATCATGCAGTACATTGACGCGTCGATGGTTGGTCAGCTTGGCGCAAATGACTCGGCATCGATCGGGCTTGTCGGATCATCGACCTGGCTGATCGGCGGATTGATGAATGCCGTAAATATCGGCTTCTACGTGCAGATCGCGCATCGGATCGGCGCGGGCAGAGAGAAAGAGGCAAGGGACGTTATGAAGCACGGCCTGCTGGTCGCTCTTCTGTTCAGTGCGGCTCTCACAGCGTTCTGCATGGGAATCAGCGGCGTGCTGCCGGTGATTCTCGGAGGCGGAAGCGATATCACACCCGGTGCAACGATCTACTTTCGAATTTTCGCGTCGGAGCTGGCGGCGTACCAGCTTATGATGCTCGCCTGCGGTATGGTGCAGAGCAGCGGCAATATGAAGATGCCGAGCTTCGCCAACATGCTGGCATGCATTCTGGACGTGGTTTTCAACCTGTTTTTGATCTTCCCGACCGGAAAGGTGCGCCTCTTCGGACTGGCACTTCCCGGCGCGGGACTCGGGATCGCGGGCGCCGCGCTCGGCACGGCACTTTCGGAAGTCGTCTGCGCTGTGCTTATGCTGTATTTCCTTCTGTTCAGGTCGCCGATCCTTCATCTTCGCAAGTCGGAAAAAACGTTTTTCACTCCGGAGATCGTGAAGACAGCATTCAAACTCACGCTTCCGGCTGCGCTTGAATCCTTTATCATGGGCGGCGCGCAGGTCGCGTCAACCATGATCGTAGCACCCCTCGGAACGATCAGTATCGCGGCAAACTCGTTTGCGGTCACCGCGGAGAGCCTCTGCTACATGCCGGGTTACGGCATCCAGTCCGCGGCGGTTACACTGATCGGGCAGAGTTACGGCGCGAAGCGCACCTATCTGACGAGGAAGCTGGGCTGGCTCTCGACCGGCATGGGTATGATCGTCATGGCGGCTGCCGGCGTGCTGATGTACGTTTTTGCCCCGGAGATGATCGGCATCCTGACGCCGGATCCGGAGATCCGTGAGCTTGGCGCGGCAGTCCTTCGCATCGAAGCCTTTGCCGAGCCGATGTTCGGCGCGTCGATCGTAGCGGCGGGCGTTTTTCGAGGAACGGGCGATACGCTTGCGCCGACGATCCGCAACCTTGCAAGCATGTGGTGCATCCGCATTCCGCTTGCCTTCTTGCTGTCCCGCACAATGGGACTTCGCGGCGTCTGGACAGCGATGTGTATCGAACTGTCGGTACGCGGCGCACTCTTCCTGATCCATCTGGCAGGAAAGAAGTGGGCGAAGCAGCGGGTGAAGGGCGAACTGGCGAAGGCTGCGTAGAAGTGGGATCGAGTCCGGGCAGCGGACATAGGCTGGCCTGGCAGTGATTGAAGATTCGGAGGAGGAGCTTACGAATACAACAGAGGAAATACGTCTTCGTCCGTGGGGAAAACGTGATCTCGCGGAGATGACGGTGATGTGGAATGAAGTGATCGATGAAGGGGCCAATATTCCTTTTACGGAACCCTTCACGGAAGATATGCTGGAACAGCTGATCCGGGAAGAAGGCACAGCGGTCTGCGCCGTGCGGAAGAACAAGGTGACGCCGGGCAATGTACCGGGCAATGCGACGGTCAACGCGCCGGGCAGTTCAGGGATAGACACCGGTGAAGACGAGCTCGTCGGTTTCTATATTGAGGGCGCCAATCTTCCGGGCAGATGTTCCTCGATCGCAAACGCGACCTATATCGTGCGGAAGGATCACCGGGGGCAGCACATCGGTGAAATGCTCGTCCGGGACAGCCTGCGCACGGCAAAGGAACGCGGCTTCCGGATGATGCAGTTCAACGGTGTCGTGGATTCCAATATCCACGCGCGGCATCTGTATGCCCGCTGCGGCTTCCGGGAGGTCGGTGTGATCCCGAAGGGCTTCCGGGTGAAGGACGGGCACTATGAAGATATGCACATTATGGTGAAGGAATTCGATTCTTAGATTTGAGTTATAGGACAAAACGTGTAGGTAAGACCCGCCTCCGGCCCTTGTAAACAAAGGCCGGAGACGGGTCTTATCTTGGTACGCTGTTTCTGCGCTATGCTTGCGTTATTTCAGCATGAATTTTGCGGCGGCCTTCATCACGACCTTGACCGGAAGCGGTCGCAGCGCTTTGTCCGCCTCTACGAGGAGGTCGCGGATCGGAAGGGACTGCGGGCAGTGCTGTTCGCACTTGCCGCAGCGGACACAGTCGGTGGCAAAGCCGGGATCCTTCTGAAGGCTGACGGTCTGCGCGTATTCGAGGCGGCCGGCCAGCTTGTTCTCGGTGTACATGCGGTTGTAGCAGCGGAAGATATCCGGGATGCGGACGCCCTTCGGACACGGCATGCAATAGCGGCAGGCCGTGCAGCCGACCTTTGTTTTTGCGTTGATTGAATCCTTCAGCTGCTCGATGACTTCCAGATCGCGTTCGGTGAGATCTCCGACGGATGCCTCGGAAGCGATGCGGATATTCTCCTCGACCATTTCCTCGGAATTCATGCCGGAGAGGACACAGGTCACGCCCGGCTGGTTCCAGAGCCAGCGGAAAGACCACTCGGCCGCACTCCAGCCGCGTTCATCCGCGGCGATCCGTTTTTTCGCATCCTCCGGGAGGAGATTGACGAGCTTTCCGCCGCGCAGAGGCTCCATGATGATGACCGGGATACCCTTCGCATAGGCGGCCTCGAGGCCCTTGCGGCCGGCCTGTGTCATCTCGTCGAGGTAATTATACTGGATCTGACAGAAGTCCCAGTCATAGGCGTTCAGTACCTCGATGAACATGTCGGAATTTCCGTGGAAGGAAAAACCGATGTTTCGGATCTGCCCGCTCGCTTTCTTCGCGTCGATCCACTCGCGGATGCCCAGAGACTCCATCTTCCGCCACTGTGAGAGATCGGTGATCATGTGCATCAGATAGTAATCGATCCAGGTCGTGCGGAGGCGCACGAGCTCCTCGTTGAAGTCCTTGTCGATCGCCCCAGCCTTGCTGATCATGTACTGCGGCAGCTTCGTGGCGATCTTCACTTGCTCGCGGATGCCGTTGCGCTCCAGGATCTCACCGAGCGCCGCCTCGCTTCCCGGGTAGACATACGCCGTGTCGTAGTAATTGATGCCGGCACGGAACGCCTTCAGGATCTCTTTTTCCGTCTTGTCGATATCGATCGCTGCACCCTTGTGGGAAAAACGCATGCACCCGTATCCAAGCTGCGAGATCGGTTCGCCGTGTCGGTCATTTCTGTATTTCATAGAAGTTCTCCTTATCTGACGGTGCTGAGAATTTATTATTTATATTATAGGTCGAAACATAACGAGTGGACAGTTTTTCTTTTAATTCTTCAAAGGACGATGTCGAAGATAATATCATGCATGTAGAGTATAAGGAAATTGCCGCAAAATAGGCGGAAATGACTTTTTGTAAGGATAAGGAATTACAAGGATTAAAATTACTGATATAAAATCGTGTCGGGAGGGTATGGATCAAAAATAGTCGAAGAGTTAGCTAAAAAGCTTACTGCAAGGTACGGAAAAGGCCTGGATAAAAGTAATTTATATCGCTGCATAAAATTTTATCAGATGTATCCAGACATTGTTGGGACACTGTCACCACAATCTAAGAAAAAAGATGGCGAGAAGGTTGTTGGGACACTGTCACAACTAACTGTTGATGATGCACTGTGGGGAGAAAAAACAGGTCCTTGTTTATCATGGTCCCATTATTGCAGACTGATGCAGGTTGAGGATGCCGGTGCCAGAGAATGGTATGAAAAAGAAGCATTAGACCAGATGTGGTCAGTTCGTACGCTGAGACGAAATATTGACACCCAATACTATGATCGGATGTTATTAACCAGTAATAAGGCTGCTGTTGAAGGGGAGATGAAAAATGTGACTTCGAAGTATCAGCAGAAGTTGGAATTTATCAGGAATCCGGTAATCGCCGAGTTCCTAAATATGCAGGAAGACACGAACTATCTGGAATCGAATCTGGAAAGTGCGATCATAGGAAACCTGCAGAAATTTTTAATGGAATTAGGAAAAGGATATGCGTTCGTTGCGAGGCAGCAACATATTCATACAGAAAAACAGGAATATTATATCGATCTGGTTTTTTACAACTTCATTCTTAAATGTTTTGTTCTGATTGATCTGAAAATCGGCAAGGTGACCCATCAGGATGTCGGACAAATGGATATGTACGTGCGCATGTATGACGAGTTGAAACGTAGTGAAGGGGATAATCCAACCCTTGGTATCGTACTATGCTCCGAGACGGATGAAGATATCGCAAGATATTCCGTTATGCATGAGAGTGAGCAGTTATTCGCTGCAAAATACAAATTGTGTTTGCCGACAGAAGAGCAGCTCAAAGCGGAAATTGAGACGCAGAAAGAAATCTTTTACCTGCAGCATCCGGAGTTGAAAAAAGAATAGGCTGTCGATTAAAAAAGAATCGGCTGTTGCAACTGATATTTGGAAGTTCCCCACAAAAAAGATCCGCACCGATCTGTCCATATCATCATGGACGGTTTGGTGCGGATCTTTGTATTCTCAGTGTACTTATGCCGCTGCGGAATTCGAACTGCTTCCGGAATCGGAAGGCGTCTCGGTCGGAGTCGGATCAGTTGGTGTCTCGGTCGGCGTCGGATCGGAAGGCGTCTCGGTCGGCGTCGGATCAGTTGGCGTTTCGGTCGGCGTGGGATCAGTTGGTGTTTCGGTCGGCGTCGGATCGGTCGGTGTCTCGGTCGGCTCCGGTGTGTAGCCCGGATCCACATAACCCGGATCTACGTAACCAGGGTCTACATAGCCCGGATCATACGTTTCGCCGCCGGAAGGCGTCTCAGCCGGCGTCTCGGGAGCGGATACATCGCCGCCGCCTGAATAATCATAGGTGTTATTATCGTATGTATTGTCATACGTATAGGCTGGTGTCTCTTCGACCGGTTCGGGTGTCGGTGTCGGTTCGGTTCCGTCACCGGCTCGTGCCAGCGCGTAGTAAGCCATCAGATTCTGCTCGAACGCGGCATCTGCGGCTGCGTCAAGTTCTGCAAGCACGCCGCCGGCTGTTGACCAGCGCGTATCCGGATCATTGAAGATCGTATCGTACATTGTGCCGTCCGGGTTCGACAAAAGTGAGGCGCCGAGGAAATAGTTGTCCGCGTTAATGCCCAGATAATCGAGCAGCGTCGGTGCCATATCAAGGGTGTTGCGGCCGTTCGCGTCGATCGTCTCCGGTGTGATGCCCGGATAATAGATAAAGAACGGGACCGCAGAGCAGACGTTGCTTACGCGGTCGTTGTTCGGAAAGGCTGCCGAATAGTCTTTATCCACGTAGGAAGCATGGTCGGCGGTAAATACGAAGATCGTATTTTTCGCCATCGGGCTCTTGTCGAACTTCTCCATGAATTTGCCGAACTGGTAATCCAGGTTGTAGAAGCGGTTCAGTGTGTTGCTGCTGCCATCGCCGAACTTCTCATTCGGGGAATCGAGCGATACGTGCGTACCGAAAGTGTACATGACGGTCAACGACGGCTGTCCCGCTTTGTTGTCTGCCTCCATCTGGTCGTACAGCACTTCGTAGGCCTGCTTGTCGGAGATCGTTTTTACCTCGCCCTCATAATTGAGACCGAGGTCACCGCCGATGACATTCTGGAAGCCCAGCTGGTTGCAGTACTGCGTCCAGTCACTCTTGTTCGGTTCGGTATTGATGAAGGTCGTCTTGTAGCCCTGCCCGGCCAGAATGCTCTGGATCGACACGAGCTGATTGGCGTCCATGTCGTCCTTCTGGTATCCGGAGTACAGCTGTCCGATGACACCGCGGTAGGTCGCGAAGGTGTGGTTGTAGTAGTTGGAGAAAAACAGCGACTTCTGTTCATACTCGCGAATGTTCGGCGCGATATTGCGCTCATCATCGACGATAGACTGAGAAAAACCTTCGGTAAGGACGATGACGATGTTCGGTTTGTCAGCGTTCTCCTCTGTCTCGACATGGCTTTTTCCGTCACCGATCGAGGAACCGCCGCTCGCGAACTGGGAGGCATCGACTTCCATGTGGGAGATCGCATCCTCCATCGCGGCTGCCGAAGCGGCGTTGCGGATGAGCATGCAGTAGTTGTAGAGCGGGGAAGAATCCACGGTGCAGATGACCATAGCGAAGAGCTCCGCCGCCAGCGCGACGAACATCATGCGGAAGGACGGAATCTTCCGGAAGCGCTTGGTCGGCAGGAAAAACGTCAGCACGACCAGAACGATCACGAGGATATAAGAGGTTGCGTTGCCGGACAGGTCCTCCGCGGCTGCCAGGTTCGTAAGCATCGTGTTTGTCACGAAGGATCCCGCGAAAAACATCACGCCCATCTGGACATTGAAGAGCAGGAGCACGATACTCGATAAGATCCATCCGACGAATTTGATGCGGGCAAGCGACTGCGTGATGAAGAAGCACAGCAGCAGTTCAAGCCCGCAGATCAGCGCGAACGGTGGCTTGGCATCGAGCGATGCGAGCACAAGCAGGATGATCGAAAACGCGTATTTGGCGATCGTTCCGATCAGGTCCCAGTTCCTGCCGAATTTTGTGCTTCGGAAGGCCGCGTCCATGTCCCGCAATTTTGTCCCCAGGGTTTTGAAAAATGTTTTCATATATACCTGCCTTTGAAATTGACATAAATAGCGTAAATAGGTAGTCTCACATTCGACATTATAGTAACTTTATTGGAAGGAATCAATCAGCGAGAGGGCAAAAAAATGCTTTTTGTGCAATTTTTACGCGGAATTCGGGTGAAATATAGAGAGAAAGATCGATAGGAAGATCGATAGGAAGATCGATTCCGGAAACATGGCAGCGGAGGATGGAAATTGAATCACAATACCGGTTCCGCAGATGGTATACTTAAGAAGGTTGATTTAGTACGTTTTCTGAGCGATAAGGGAGAGCCATTATGGAATTACAGAAAGAGGATTCAAAAATGCTGCAGGCATTTTCCGTGATGGCAATGGTCTGCCTGCATCTGTTTGACAGGGACCACACCGACCTGTTTCAGCCGCTCGTTTTTTTCAAGGGGATTCCGCTGTCCTTTTATGTGGGGCAGCTTGCGGACTTCTGCGTATTCGGCTTTGCGTTTCTGAGCGGCTATGCACACATGATTCAATCAGAGCAGAGCGGATTTTATAAGAGAAGGCTGAAGGGCCTTCTCACGCTGCTGAGTTCGTTCTGGATGATATTGATTATCTTCTCTGTAATATCTGTTGCTGTGGGGCAGGGCAGCCGGATGCCGCACAGTCTGATCGAATTTCTGATGAATGCACTCCTGTTGAGTAGTAGTTTCAACGGGGCATGGTGGTATCTGTTCGCTTATGCGGTACTTGTTTTTATAGCGCCGCTTACCATGAAATGGGCAAAATGTGTCAATCCATGGATCATCCTGATCGCGGGCTTGTTTGTTTACAGTATCGCTTATTGGGTCCGGTTCCATATCGCGGATTCAAACTGGCTTCTTGGTAAATTCGGCCCGTTGGGCATGACGTTTTTTGAATATCTGCTTGGCGCACTCTGCTTTCGGTATAGGATTTTTACACGCATATACAAGAGGTGGATTCGTGTGCCGCAGTGGGTCCGTGGAATTCTTGCAATATTCCTTGTGGCAGGAATGCTGTATGCGAGAACATTGATCGTGCCGAGCCTTTTGCTGCGCCGGTGAGCGGATTTATCCTGATGACACTGTTTCATTTCTGGAGAAAACCGAAGTGCATACAGAAGTTTTTCCTTTTCATTGGAACACATGCAACGAATATCTGGTTGACGCACATGTTCTTTTATGCTTTTCTTTTTACAGGTCTGGTATATCGTGCTAAGTTTCCAATATTCATTTTCGCTTTTATGATGGGAATAACGGTTGCGGTTTCCGCGGCGCTGCGCCTGATCGAGGTGCCTGTACAAAAGCGGATCGCCAAGATCTGAATATTTTTCCAAGGAGAATTCCGTATGATTTTGTTTGAAAATGTATCCTTCGGCTTTCCGCAGAAGGATCTCTATGAAAATATCAGTTTCGAGATCAATCAGGGCGAGCACGCCGTTTTGATCGGCAGCAACGGATGCGGCAAGAGTTCCCTGGTCCGCCTGCTGATGGACAAGGATCAGTTCACCTATGAGGGAAAAATCAAGCTGGACAAGGATATCCGCATCGGCTATGTGAGTCAGTTCGTGGAGCATACTCCGGACGAGATGACGGCCTTTGATTTTCTCGCGATCCCGTTCCGGGAGATGCTGGCGCGTTTCGACGCGGTCTGCGCCAGGATGGGGCTGGACGGTGAGGATCCGGAGGCGTTAGACAGGGAGTATGCAGCTGTCATGGACGAGATCGAGGCGGTCGACGGTTACAACTACGAGGCCAATATCAATAAGGCGCTGGCAGCGGCCGGCCTTGACGCGATCGGGAAAAACTCAGTTTCGAGCGTGAGCGGCGGCGAATATAAGCTGCTGTATATCCTTCGCAGCATGCTCTTGAAGCCGCAGCTGCTGATCATGGATGAGCCGGACGTTTTTCTCGATTTCGAGAATCTGGTGAGCCTGACGAAGATGATCAATGCGTACGACGGCACCCTTCTGGCGATCACGCACAGCCGTCTGCTGCTGAGCCAGTGTTTCGATAAGGTGCTCGACATCGAGAACAAGGGACTGCGGGAATTCCCGGGCACGTTTGCGGAGTACAATAAGTGGATCTTCGAGACGAAGATCGATATCTTCGAGCATTGCCGGGATTTTGATGAGTTTATCGCCAAGCAGGAGCAGATCGCGGCGCGGATCGCGAAGCAGGCGCAGGAGATTTCGAATCCGCGTCTGGGCCGCCAGGTGAACGCGCGCGCGACGTATCTGGCGCGGCTGAAGAAGATGCGGGGCGATGATCCGTTCCTCGAGGAGCATCATCACAGCTTCCGGTTTGAGACGCAGGCCGAGGCGGCATCGCAGGATGCTGGACTCACCGCACCCGCTGCAGAGGATCGAGCCGCGGCCGGCCATATTGCCGATGCCGCAGTCCGGGCGGACGCCGATCATAGCGCTGCTGCAGAGGATCCGGCCGGCGCGGCGGAGATCCCGGAGACCGGCGCGATTCCAACCATCTCCATGAAGGATTACTCGCTGACCTACGACCGGGGGATCCTCTCCGACGTTTCCTTTGAGATCATGCCGGGGGAGAAGGTGGCGATCGTCGGAGCAAACGGAACCGGAAAGTCCAGCCTTCTTCGCGATCTGTACGCGAAGCTGGAGCAGGAGACGCCGGGGCACACCGGCTACTTCCGTCAGATCGTGGCAGAGAATGATGAAGAGGTGATGTCGGGCGGAGAGCGCTGCCTGGCACAGCTTGACCGGCTTGGCGCCGAACCGAGGGATATTATTCTCCTCGATGAGCCGACGAGCCATCTCGATGTGCACGCACAGATCGCGCTGGAGAAGGCGATCCGCGAGTATAAGGGAACGGTCGTGCTCGTATCGCATGATCTTTTTGCGGTCACGGGCTGCACGGATCGCGTGCTGATCCTGGAGAATGGCACGATGCGCGAGATGAGCGGCCGCGCCTACCGAAAATCCGTCTACGGAAAATATTTCAGAAGCGACGTTTTTGAAGCGGAGAGAAAGCGTATCAATACGGAGATCCGCGTATCGAATCTGATCCGCGCGCAGAAGTTCAATGAGGCACGGGAGGCGCTGAACCGCTGAGACCTGCGGGAAATAGTGGCACATCCGCCTGCACGATGAAAAAATAATAGGAAGTCCGGGATATCGGCAATATTTACAATGCTTTTTCGCTAAGAGAAATGTGTATATATTGCCGATATTTATGTTAAAATAACAACAGAGGCGGTTTTATTACAAACAATTCAGAGGGGGTACATTATTTGACGGAGAAGGAAGCGATCCTGCAGAGACATTCTGTACGGAGTTACGAGAACCGGAAGATCGAGCCGGAGAAGGTGAAGCTGATCCGGGAGAAGATCGACGAGCTTAACGGGGAAGGCGATCTGCATCTGCAGTTCCTGGAAGACGCGGGTGACGTTTTTGCCAGACTCCTGAACAAAGTCATGGGTCAGGGATCGGCGCCGAGCGCAATTGCCTGTGTGGGCAGAGAGGGCAGCACGCTCGATTCGCGTGTCGGGTACTACGGAGAGAAGCTGGTGCTTTACCTGCAGCAATTGGGGCTGAATACCTGCTGGGCGGGAACCTTTAACCGCAAGGCGGAAGCTGTGGAGATCGCTGACGGAGAGCGGCTTGTGATCGTGATCGCCGTCGGCTACGGCAAGACGCAGGGGAAACCGCACAAGTCGAAATCGATCGACAAGGTCATGACAGGCGAAGAGGAGAAACCGCAGTGGTTCCTTGACGGCGTGGAGATGGCACTTCTCGCGCCGACGGCCGTAAACCAGCAGAAGTTCGCGTTTCGGCTGAAGGACGATGGGACGGCAGAACTTTCGGATCTCGGGGGAATCCTGAGCCAGGTGGATTACGGCATCGTCAAATGCCACTTTGAAATCGGCGCAGGGAGAAATTTAGGCTAGAGAAGGAGTTAGTAAAATCGAGCCGGCAATCGAACCGGCGAAATTTGGATAACAAGATTGGGGGAAAAAATGGGAACAGTACAAAGATGCCTTTAAACTCTTTAAAAGCTTACAGTGAGTGGGTATTCCTGGTCATATTATTACGTGGGATTTATGTATGATCTCGGACTGGGTTGTGAACCGGACCATGAGTTTGCAAATGATTATTATATTAGGTCCATTTCCGCAGGCGATGCGCGATCCTATGCAACGCTTGGATTGAACCACGAGCTTGGCCGCGGTGTTGTGACGGAGGTTTTGAGATAACGCAGGAAAGTGTACGATTTTTGCGATAAAGAGCAAATCTGCATGATTTCGGTATAACATGTGAAATAGAAGAAGGAAGCTGTCCGTGATCGGTGAGATCGCGGGCAGCTTTTTTGCGCAAAAACCTCTGGGCGGATACGGAGAAGTGGTTTTCAGCGAAGTGGTTTTCTTTGTGTTTTGTGCAAAAAAGTGTTGACACAGCATACCCGGATGGGGTATATTATGGGCATGGAGATACCCATAGGGGGTATAAAAGGACGCTTAACAAGGACACTTAACAAGGACACAGGGAATCACCGTTTGAGTATTCCGACGGGAGAACTGATGGAGGATAGACAGATGCAAGATACGATGAAGGAGAATGCAGGTTCCTGCTGCTGTGGTTCTGCGGATGCGGAAGCTGCGAATGCTGTAAATGCAGTAAATGCGGAAGAGCCGTCCTGCTGCGGCGGCCGGCACAAGAAAAGATCGGCGGAGGAGCAGAAAGCGCTGCTCACACGCCTGCGGAAAGTCGAGGGGCAGATCCGCGGTATCGAGAAGATGGTGGAGAATGACATGTACTGCCCGGACATCCTGATGCAGGTCTCCGCGGCGACGAGTGCGCTGAACAGCTTCAACAAGGTGCTGCTCGCCTGTCACATCCGCGGCTGCGTGGCGGAGGATATCCGCGAGGGCAAGGATGAGACGATCGACGAGCTCTGCGGCGTACTGCAGAAGCTGATGAAGTAAACTGCGGGCCGTCAGGAAAGCAAGCCCGGGAGACAAACCGATGGGCAGAATGCAGTTATTGGGCTGCCGGACATTTGAAATACAAGAAATTCGGACTACTGGAAATCCGGGCTACAAGAAGTACGAACTACTGGAAATATGGACTACAAGACGTACGGGCTATAAGAAATACGGACTACAAGAAGTACGAATGAAAAAATACAGACGACAGGGAATAAGAAGAGAGGTGGCATAGTGGAACAGTATATTGTAACGGGAATGACCTGTGCGGCGTGCCAGGCACATGTCGAGAAAGCCGTTGCGAAGGTGCCGGGCGTTGACAGCGTTTCGGTATCGCTTCTGACCAATTCGATGGCCGTTGACGGCAGCGCGACCGCAGCGGAAGTCATTCACGCGGTGGAGGCGGCCGGGTACGGCGCCGAGGTCAAAGGCAGCGAGGCAAAAAACAAAGGAAACGGCGTGTCATCCGCGGATAAGCTGGCGGCGGATGAGGACGCGTTAAAGGATCGTGAGACACCGAAGCTGGTGAAGCGTCTGGTGCTCTCGCTCGCGTTCCTCCTGGCGCTGATGTACATCACCATGGGACACAATATGTGGGGCTGGCCGCTTCCCGGCTTTCTCGTGCACAATCACCTGGGACTCGCGCTGACGCAGATGCTGCTGGCGATCATCGTCATGATCATCAACCGCGCGTTCTTCATCTCCGGTTTCAAATCGGCGATCCACGGCGCGCCGAACATGGACGTGCTGGTTGCCCTCGGCTCCGGCGTATCCTTCGGCTGGTCACTGTATATCTTCTACCGCATGACGGTGATGATCACGAACGGCACACCGAACATGGATCTGATGGAGCTGTATCACAACCAGCTTTACTTTGAGTCCGCGGCCATGATCCCGGCGCTGATCACCGTCGGAAAAACGCTTGAATCCCTTTCCAAGGGAAGAACGACGGACGCTCTGAAGAATCTGATGAAGATGGCGCCGAAAACCGCAGTTGTTGAGCGCGGCGGACAGCAGGTCCAGGTCGGCATCGATGAGGTCAGGGCGGGAGACGTTTTTGTCGTAAAGCCGGGCGAGGCGATTCCCGTCGACGGCGTGATCCTCGACGGTGAGACGGCGGTTGACGAGTCAGCCCTTACCGGTGAGTCGATTCCGGTCGACAAAAACGCAGGCGACACCGTCAGTGCGGCAACGATCAATCAGTCCGGTTTCATCCGCGCCGAGGCATCCCGCGTCGGTGAGGATACGACTTTCTCGCAGATCATCAAAATGGTCAGCGACGCGGCCGCGACGAAAGCGCCGATCGCCCGTATCGCGGACAAGGTGTCGGGCGTTTTTGTACCGGCGGTCCTGCTGATCGCTCTGGCAGTTCTCATTATCTGGCTCATCGCCGGGCAGAGCGCTGCCTATGCGCTGGAAAAGGCAATCAGCGTTCTCGTGATCTCCTGTCCGTGTGCGCTCGGTCTCGCAACACCGGTTGCGATCATGGTCGGCAACGGCATGGGCGCGAAGAACGGAACGCTCTTCAAGACCGGTGCTTCGCTTGAGAACGCGGGCCGCGTGCAGATCGTTGCCCTGGACAAGACCGGCACGATCACCGAAGGCAAACCGGAGGTTACCGACATGATCCCGGCGGACGGCGTGAGTGAGAAGGAGCTTCTTACCATTGCCTACGCACTGGAGAAGAAGAGCGAGCATCCGCTGGCCCGTGCGATCGTCGCAAGAGGAGATGCGGACGGTCTGGAAGTTCCGGAGGTCACCGGCTTTGCGGCGCTCGCGGGAAATGGCCTGAAGGGCGAGATCGAAGGGATTACGTTGGGATCGGCAGATGCTCAGAAGTCGATGATCCACGGCGGTTCCGGAAAGTTTATTGCCACCCTCGCGCAGATCCCGGCAGCGCTGAAGGCAAAGGCGGACGCGCTCTCCGATGAAGGCAAGACTCCTCTCTATTTCGAGAAAAACGGTTCTCTTGTCGGAATCATCGCGGTTGCGGATGTCATCAAGGCGGATTCCGCACAGGCAGTAAAAGAGCTGCAGAAGATGGGGATTGAGGTCGTTATGCTGACCGGCGACAACGAGAAGACCGCGCAGGCG
>JAXJTA010000094.1:0-1991 GCA_036309825.1 Eubacterium sp.
ATCATCGCGTTCCCCCGTGTAGGAAAGAACCAGACCGGTCGCAACCGCATTGCGCGGTCCTTCGGTACCGCGGATATTGCCGCGTCCGCAGACGATCCGGTAATTCGTGAATTCCTCCATCAGCATTTCCGGGATCTCAAAATCGATCGCGGAACCGCCGACCAGAACAACATTGCCGATATTCTTCAGATTGTGATCCGGCGCTACGGTTCTCAGCGCGCGGAACGCGTTCATCAGAAAGACTTTCTTCTTTGCCTCGCGGCGTACTTCACGGATCCGCTCCATCGGAAGCGGACTCTCGATACGAACAGGGCCGTTCTCCGTCAGCAGAACAACGCGTCCGAAAAAGCGCGGATCGATCGATTCCTGCACAAAGTGCATAGATCCGTCCTCCATGCGCATATGGAAAAGGCTCTCGACCTTCGCGCACGGATATCGCTTGATCATCTCCGCGGGCAGGCGGTTCTTCAGGCCAAGCTCCGTCTGTATCAGCATCGATACCAGCTCGCCGGCTCCCGCCTGATGCGTGAGAGTAACATGCCCGTCCTCGTGAATGATCGCCGCATCGGTCGAGCCGCCGCCCATATCCAGGATCGCCATCGGAAGCTGTGTTCCGGGCGTTGTGAGCGCTCCGAGACTCGCCATGACCGCCTCCACACCTGCCACAACGACCTTCGTGTGCAGGAGTTCTTCCAGTCTCTCGGCGATCTTTCTCATCGGAAGCTGCTGCGTACGGACCATTGCCGCGATGCCGACCGCTTTCTCCAGGCAGGTCTCGCCTGCCAGCGCGCCGGAAATGAGTACCGGTGCAAGGGTATCGACCGCGAGAATATCCGTGATACGGATCTCGCCCGTTTCTTCCCTGCTCACCTCTGTCATGCCGTTTTTGATGCGCTCCAGCATAGTTCCTACGTTCGTGCCCGGCTGCCCGGTCACGTCGCGGATCTCACCTGCCGCCGCTACGGCTTCCATGATCTTCTCCGCGCCCTCATCGAGGGCGATACGCACCGGCTTTGGCGCGTCCAGATAGATCTCACCCGCCGGCAGTACGTTTTCACGAATATCCCCGTTCGGTGTGCGGATGACCACGGCACTCCGGTTTCCGATCAGGCTCTTGGCGATCGGCGTGATGGTACGGGTCTCCGCTGCATCCAGGTGCAGAAGCGTTGCGATCCCGTATGGATTGGAAAGCATGCGGATCGACTGACCGGGAAGTGCTACCTCGATCGCCGCCATCTTGCCGTTCGGCAGCTTGTCGATCCTTGCGACCTCATCGATGATCGGGATCTTCTTCTCCAGGCGGTTCCAGACCAGAACGGCTTCATCCGCCTGCAGAATCATGCCTACGATGTTCAGGCGGCCTGCCGCCTCATTGATCTTCGGGGCGATTTCTTCATAGGTATGCTGTCCGGAGGCAAAAACGATATACGGCTTTCCGGCGGTGCCCTGCCCGATCCGATCCAGATCGAGAAGTTCTCCGGCTGCCTGTCCGGCCCCCGCCGGGGTAGACGGGTTATGACCGATCATCGAAGAGTCGGTGATGATCGTCTCCGTCAATGTCTCCATCGCGGTATCGCCGATAACCGGCGCCGCCTCGTTGAGCCGGATCAGATCGATCTCTTCGACGTTTCTGCCGGCCTTCTCCATCGCTTCCTTGAGCGCAGTCATGATTCCGTGCACATTGGCAACCGTACCCTTGGTTCCGGTCGTCGTCACAGACGAACTACTGAGGAAGCGTACCGGGCTTCCTTTCGTGAATTCACCGATACAGGCTTCTGTTGTTGAATTTCCTATATCCACTCCTGCTACAATACTCAAATCAGTAACCTCTCATAGTCTTACTTCAGAAGGATTCCTCTCTTCTCATAGATCTCGGCGGCTTCCAGAACAAGCTTCGCGCAGTTCGGCGCCTTGTAGGTCTCGAGAAGCTCCTTCGCCATCGCCAGAAGCTCTTCCTTCGTCGAGCGATTCGGACGGAGCTTGTTGTACAT
>JAXJTA010000095.1:0-8799 GCA_036309825.1 Eubacterium sp.
ACACTGGTCGCCGCCATGACGATCATACCGAACTTTAGCAGCTTCGCGACATTTTCCTTCTCGCCTTTTCCGAAAGTCTTACTGATGAGCGGCTGCATTCCCTGCGCAATGCCGTTGTTTACGGAGATGCAGACCAACGCGATATTGGCGATAACACCATAGGCTGCCACGGCTACGTTTCCGGCGAGCCCCAGCATAACGAAGTTGAAGACAGCGGTCGTCACACCGTTGGCGAAGTCACCGATGAAGCCGGACATGCCGACACTGCTGCAGCGCAGCAGATGCCGGAGCGAAGGCTTTCCGATTCGGAACGGCACGCCGTTTTTTCCGCTGCGGAAATGCGCGGTGCAGAAAAGCATGGTTACGACCGGGCAGCCGACGGTTGCGAGCGCAGCACCGGTAAAGCCCAGACCTGCCACAAACATAAATACATAGTCAAAGACAATGTTGTACATGCTTCCCGCGATCGATCCGATCATCGCATAGGACGGCGCGTTGTCGTTCCGGCAGAAAGACATGAACGAATAGTTGCACATAAAAAGCGGCGAGCCGCAGAGGATCAGACGGGTGTATTCCTTCCCCATCTGCGCCAGTTCCGCATCGGCGCCGAGCAGCCGCAGGATCCCATCGGGTGAGAAGATGCCGATCAGCACGAACGGAATGCTAATAAGGATACTCCAGAAGATCGCCTCCATAAAGATCGTATCCGTCTTCAGTTTCTGTGCTTTCCTGATGCTGTAATCGACCGCAAAACCGAGACCGAGCATGGCTCCGATCGCATAGATCAGTCCGTAGATGGGCAGCGTCATATTGAGCACAGCCAGGCCGTCCGCGCCAAAGCCGAGGGAAATAAAAAAGGTGTCCGCGAGTATGTAGACCGACACGCCGATCATGCCGGCGACGCTCAGCGATACATAGCGGGCTGCGTTTTTGTACATAGTGAAACTCCTTGTGATATATCTGATTGACCGTTCGGCACTTCGAGATGTTCTTAAGACCGGCAAACGAAGGCCAGTGCAGGCAATACTTTGCCTGTCGGTCCGAAGCCGCAAAAAAGCCGGGCAAGGATCTCCTTGTCCGGCTGACCGAACAGCACGTAGTATACCACACAAATTTAATTTTCTCTATACCTGTTTGCGGGATTTCGATATTGCTGCCTGCGCGATTTCGCTATTGATGCTGCGCGGGATTGCAGCATCAGTCCACGGGATTGTGACATCAGTCCGCAGGGTTGCAGCATCAGTCCGCGGGATTGACATGCACCATGATGTGCTTGGTGTTGTCGAAACTCTTCTCCACGCTCTGATGAACGCGCTCGGCGATCGCGTGCGCGTCGCGAAGCTTCAGGTCCCCGTCCACCGCGATCTCCACATCGATGTAGATCTTGTTGCCGAACATGCGGGTATGGAGCATATCGATCCTCTCTACCCCGCCCTGCGCTTCGATAAACCGGTAGATCTTCTGCTGCGTCTCCTCGTCACACGCCGTATCCAGCATTTTCGACACGGCGTCACCAAGGATATCATAGGCGACTTTGGCGATGCAGACCGCGATCACGACGCTTGCGATCGGATCGAGAACAGGAAAGCCCAGCATAGCTCCACCGATACCGATGAGTGATCCGATGGAGGATAACGCATCGGAGCGGTGATGCCAGGCATCGGCCATGAAAGCCGGTGAATTCAGAATCTTCGCGTAATGTCTCGTGTACCAGAACATCGCTTCCTTTACAACGATCGAAACGACCGCCGCAATGAGTGCGATCGCACCCGGCTTCGCCAGCTGATCATAGTGTCCTGCAAATATTTTTTCCAATCCCTTATAACCGATCAGCACACCGGTCATCAGAAGAATCGATCCGAGAGCCAGTGATGCCACGCACTCAAACCGCTCATGCCCGTACTGATGCCGCTGATCCGCCTCTTTCTTCGACAGGCGGACGCCGAGCCACGCAATAAAGGTTGCCAGTACGTCCGACAGGGAATGGATCGCGTCCGAGACCATTGCGCCCGAATGTCCGATAATACCTGCGATCAATTTAAACGAGCAGAGGATGATATTGCCGATGATACCGACAAAGGAAACACGATTGATGATCTTTTTTTCATCGATTACCTGAGTCATAGCTGCGTCCTTTCTTCGAGCATGATACATTTTCCATTCGTCCCTCGGCAGATTCGCATGCATCGGAATGTGTATAAAGCCTTCCGATACATAAAAAAACACCTGCGGAACACACTGTCCCGCAGATGTCTGAATTCTTCTGCTGCCCTATGGGCCCGGTATGCGGCTGAAATTCTCAAAAGCTTCCATCCGCTGCCTGATCAGTCTGTACTGTTGATCACGCACTTTCCTTCCCCGAACGATTCAAAGTAAAGTGCCATGCAGTGCAAAGAGATTACTGAATGATTATCCTCTACTATACAACAAATGGATTTTCTGTCAAGTTTCGTGCCGCAGCTCCCCGCTCCCGGATATTATATTTATTTGACCGGGATGAGTTCGTATACGGTCGTCTCGTCGTAGACTTCACCCGGACGAAGGATGGAGTTCGGAAAGTCACTGTGGTTGACCGCATCCGGCCAGTTCTGTGCCTCAAGGCACATGCCCGAGCGATACGGATAGACGGCTCCGTTTTTGCCCTTAACGCCCGCGAGGTAGTTGCCGGTGTACATCTGGAAGCCCGGAAGGGTCGTGTATGCCTTCATCTTCATGTCCGGAACGGAAACTTCCGCGAAGAGCGTCAGCTCACGCTCGGCAGAACCGGCGGCGCGGTAGGCTTCGTTCTTCTCGTAGCCCTTTACGATAAAGTTATGGTCGTAGCCTTTACCCTTTCGGATCAGGTCATTCGAAGTGTCATTGATACGCTCGCCAAGTGTATGCGCGATACGGAAATCAAAAGGTGTACCCACTACCGCTGCGCGATGTCCGGTCGGAATCGAATGATCGTCTGTATCGAGAACTTCTTCACTCGAAGAAATGACCACATGATCGAGGACGTTGCCGTTGTCGTGTCCCTTCAGGTTGAAATATGCGTGATTCGTCATATTGAACGGAGTCGGCGCATCGGTCACTGCCTGATAATGAATGATCAGCTTATTATCATCCGTCACTTCATAGGTCACCGTCACATCGACATTTCCCGGGAAGCCGCAGTCCCCGTCCGGGCTGTTCAGCTTCAGTACAAGCTTGTCCCCATCCACGGACGCGTCCCAGACTCTCGACTCGAAGGCATGTCCGCCGCTGTGGAGGCAGTTCAGGCCATCGTTGACAGGTAGCTGCCAGGTCTTACCGTCCAGGGTATATCTTCCCTTTGCGATGCGGTTGCAGACACGGCCAACCAGAGCGCCCGCATAGCAGTCCTGGTTCTCGTAATCCCCGATCGTCTCGAAGCCGAAGCATACATCGCGTCCGTTGATCACAAGGTTACGAAGGAAGCCGCCGTAGGTGATTACCCCGGCACAGAGATTTCCTTTCGAAAGTTCATAAAGTTCCACTTCTTTTCCGTCCGCTGTCTTTCCGAACGGTTTGCTGCTAATTGCCATTTCCCAATCCCCCAATTCATTTCCGCAAATCAGTTACAGGCTTTGTTCACCGCGTCGACAAAGCGCATAAAGCCCGCATCGCCTTCCTCGTTCATCTTGTAAACGCCGGCACATTCCAGAACCTTTCCAAAGACCTGACCGGTCTCTTCTTTCACGATCGTAAGCGCGTTTTCCGCGTTCAGCTCCGGATGCGCAGCCTTCACTTCCGCTGCCCACTCCGCATGCTTTGCGGTCCTCTCATCGGCTGTCAGATCCGCGCCGTTCACGAGTCCTTCCGCGACGAGCTTCAGTTCTTCCTTCAGCCGCGCCGGCAGAACGGCCAGGCCCATGACCTCAATGAGGCCGATGTTCTCTTTCTTGATATGATGATACTTCGGATGCGGATGATAGATCCCCATCGGAAACTCCTCCGATGTCCGGTTGTTGCGAAGTGCCAGATCGAGCTGGTACTGTCCGTCGTGCATCCGCGCGATCGGCGTGATCGTATTGTGCGGCACTCCGTCCGTCTCGGCAAAAACGTTTGCCGCCTCGTCGCTGTACCCTCTCCAGCAGTTAAGGATCTTCTCCGCAAGGTCCGTAAGCTTTCCCCTGTCGGACGATGTCAGGCGGATCGTGGAAAGCGGCCAGTACAGATACTCGGCGCGGATGTCCTCGAACCCCTTAAAGGAAAGTTCCTTTCGAATCGACGCCCGCTCCATGGCAAAGGTATAATGTCCGCCCTGGTAGTGGTCGTGCGTCAGGATCGAACCGCCGACGATCGGCAGGTCCGCGTTGGATCCCAGGAAGTAGTGCGGAAAGATCGTGATGAAGTCCAGAAGCTTTTCGAACGTTTTTCTCTCGATCCGCATCGGTACGTGCTTTCCGTTGAAGGCGATGCAATGCTCGTTGTAATAGCCGTACGGGGAGTACTGGAAGCCCCAGTTCTGCCCGTCGATCGTGATCGGGATCACGCGGTGGTTCTCTCTTGCCGGATGGTCGAGGCGTCCCGCGTAGCCTTCATTCTCCCAGCAGAGCTGACAGGCCGGATAAGCGTGCGCGGTGCTGTTCAGTGCTGCGGCGATCGCTTTCGGATCTTTCTCCGGTTTCGCAAGATTGATCGTTATATCAATTGTCCCGTATTTTGTCTCCGTTGTCCATACCGCATTTTTCCGATTTCTGTCCCTTCGGATATAATTCGTATCCCCGGAAAAACGGTAAAACCAGTCAGTTGCCTCTTTCGGAGAACGGCTGTATTTCTCCTTGAAGGTTCGGATAATATGGGACGGACGATCGACGAAGATCCCCATCAGCTTCGTATCGAACAGATCCTTCTCCGTGATGCCGTCCCCGATGATGCCGCGCTTCACGGCCTCATCCAGAAGCTCATCCAGAATCGCCGGAAGTTCCGCCGCTTCTGCCTGTGCCTTCGGATCACCTGCAAAGTCACTTTCCCCGAATGCCGCCAGCACCTGGTTGACATAGTAGAGACGGTCTTCCTCCTCGATCAGTTCCTTATCGATGGCATATTGTACAAGCTGAAGTACCGCAGTTTCAAACATATCGCGCTCCTTTGATTTTTCAAGCTGTTAATTTCTAATTACCTGTCCTCGAATCCGTTCGGGTGATTCTTGTGCCAGTTCCATGCTGAGGCAATGATGCTTTCCGGGTCAGCCTTTTCCGGCTTCCATCCGAGCACTTTCTTTGCCTTTTCGCTGGACGCGATCAGGATTGCCGGGTCGCCGGCACGCCGCGGCGCTACGACAGCGGGAATCGGATGTCCCGTAACCTTTCTGGCAGTCTCAATGATCTCATTGACCGTGAAGCCGAGGCCGTTGCCTAGATTGAAAATGTCAGACTCGCCGCCGTTCATCAGATACGCAACGGCTTTCGCGTGTGCCTGCGCCAGATCATCGACGTGGATGTAATCGCGGACACAGGTGCCGTCTTTGGTCGGATAATCGTTGCCGAAAATCGAAATAGACTCTCTCTTGCCGAGCGGAACCTGCAGGATCAGCGGGATCAGATGACTTTCCGGATTGTGGTCCTCTCCGATCTCGCCGGAATCGGACGCGCCGCAGGCATTGAAATACCGGAGCGATACATAGCGGAGTCCGTGGGCCTTGCCGACCCACTTGAACAGTTTTTCCATCGAAAGCTTGGTCTCGCCGTAGGTATTGGTCGGATTGGTCGGATCGGTCTCCTTGATCGGTACGCTCTCCGGTTCGCCGTAGGTAGCCGCCGTCGAGGAAAAGACGATTTTGTCGATTCCGTGCGCAACCATCGCACGGCAGAGGACGATTGCCCCGCCCATATTGTTATCATAATATTTCAGCGGATTCACCATACTCTCGCCGACCAGGGAGCAAGCCGCGAAATGGATCACTGCATCGATGCCTGTTTCCTTCTCGAACACATTGTTCAGGAACGCTTCATCGCGGATATCTCCTTTATAAAAACGTGCCTTCGGATGAACCGCCTTGAGGTGACCCGTGAGGAGGTTATCCACGATAACAACGTCATTTCCCTCCTCGATCAATCGCTTAACTGTATGTGAACCGATATAACCGGCTCCTCCTGCTACAAGAATCTTCATCTGTGACTCCTTTCTGTGCAATTGAGCATGTAAAAATAATGTAGTAATAGTAGTAATAACGATGTCATAATAGCACTGAAATAATATCAGTGCTTGTCCGCGCCTCCACCCCGGTGGGATTACGCAATGACTGCAACCGCCGACCGGGCGGAATTATTGCGTTATGCGATGACCGCGCCGCCGACCGGACGGAATTATGGCGTTATGCGATGACCGCACCGCCGACCGGGCGGAATTATGGGATTACGCGATGACCGCACCGCCGACCGGGCGGAATTATTGCGTTACGCGATGACCGCACCGCCGACCGGTCGGATCGTCAGGACGTGACAGCTGCCTTCTCCGAGCGCCGCTTCGATACGCCGTTTGAAGGTATCCAGCATCTCAACCGGTACAAAAGCCTGAATCGTTCCCGCAAAGCCGCCGCCATGCACGCGGAAGGCGCCTTTGCCGTCGAGAAGCAGATCGGCAAGCGCCAGTGCGCTGTTGACTGCCTGGTTTTCGATGCTGCCGGAAACAGCTGTATTCTGTAAATACATATAAGAGGAGTAACCGGACTCACGAACAAGCTTCAGGAAGGCCGCAAAATCGTTCTGTCTGACTGCTTCCGCTTCCTTCCCTGCACGGACATTTTCCTTTACAAAGTGAACGGCGCGGAGGAAAGCTCTGTCGCCGCAGCTCTCGCGGATGCCCTTTGCGTTATCCAGCAATTCGTCGATCTCGACGCCGCGCAGCTGCTCTTTACCAAAAAACGCAGCTACTTTCTTCATTTCTCTTGGGATCGCCGCGTAATCCTCAGTCAGATCGTCATGACTCGACCGGGAGTCGATGATACAGAGCGCGTGGCCGGTCGCGGCAAAATCGAACGGCACCTTTTCGATCACAGGCGCGTCTTTTTTCGCGAAATCGATCGCCACAAAACCACCGACAGAGGAAGCCATCTGGTCCATCAGACCGCAGGGCTTGCCGAAAAATACATTCTCCGCTTTCTGACCCATCTGCGCGATCTGCACCGCGTTGAAGGCGTTTTTGCAAAAGAGATCATTGAGAATGACACCGGTCAGTGTCTCGAAGGCTGCGGAACTGGAAAGGCCGGACCCGCCAAGCACAGAACTCATGCTGTAAACATCAAAGCCATCGATCGCATATCCCTGCTCTGCCGCCAGCGCTGCCATTCCGCGGATCAGAGCCGCTGTGGTCTCCTTCTCGTCTTCCTTCGGCTCCAGCTCTTTCAGATCGATAACGGTCATGCCGTAACCCTCCGAGAAGAAGCGGATCTCCTTCGTACCGTTGAGCGCTGCCGCCGCGATGATATCGAGGTTCACGGAGCCGGCAAGCACACAGCCGAGCTGATGGTCGGTATGATTTCCGCCGATTTCCGTGCGGCCCGGTGCAGAGTACAGACCGATCTCGTTCCGGTTATTCTCAAAGGTCTCCGCAAAGCCCTCTGTAATATGGACGAAACGTGCCACATACTTCTGTGCTTCTTCCGCGTTGCAGCCGTATACCTGCTGCATCCGCTCCCTGAAAGCAGCCCCGGACAGATATTCCTTCATTTCTTCACGTGTCTTCATTCGGATTCATCCTCCCGTATTGTATTCCGCAGAAGCGGGGATTTATGCGTTCTTTGCGATCTTAAGCGGTTTTAACTTCACCGTTTATTGATAGGTTGCTTCTAAGAACGCCTTTTATCTCTTTCCTGTTTATGCTCATTATAGCATCTTCGTTACGCGATAGAATGTGATTATGATTCCTTTATATGGAAAAATGTTATATAATTCTATTGACATGCGTAATAAACGTGCCTGATTAAGAGACATGATTTGAGTCGCGGGAACAAAGATATGCGAGCATGGTCGAAATCGGCCTGACAACTGACGGAGGGAACTCTATGGCAAAATCGCCTCTCCATTTTGACGAACCAATCGATATCGGAGCCGATACCGGCACTGATACCGGCACTGATACCGGCTCTGATACCAGGAGCAAGCATTCCTACAAGGCGAAGCAGCGGGATCTGGCTGCCATCGTTGTCTACAATACAGGTTTTCAGAAGTGTTCCCCCCGCTACCAGTGGGGGCCGGGACGCAGGGATCATTACCTCATTCACTACGTCATATCCGGCAAAGGGACATATACCTTTGATGGAAAAACGTACACCGCTTCTGCGGGACAGGCCTTTCTGGCGATCCCGAACACCGATATTTCTTACGTTGCGGATGCTGAGGATCCCTGGCATTACTGCTGGATCGGCTTTAACGGCATGGACGCCGGCATGATTCTGGAACGAACCGCCTTCAAGTCTTCTCCTGTAATCGATGTCGATTTTGGAGACAAGATCGTTTTTATGATTCGCCAGCTGTGGGAAATTCGAGGCGAGGATCTGACCAGTCGCCTGCGTATGACAGGTGCTGTCTATTCCTTTCTCTCTCTGTTTGTCATTCGGGACGGAGCGATCCCCACCGAAGACCGGTATTTCGAGCAGGCCGTCGATCTGATCAGGCGCAATTATTTTTCCTACACCCTGACCATCGATGACATCGCCGGATCTCTCGGCATCACCCGTTCCTATCTCTACACGATCTTCAAGAAGAGCTGCGGCATGTCGCCGAAGGATTATCTGACGGGTTTCCGGATCCAGCAGGCAAAGTCTCTCCTCGCCCACTCCCGCCTGAATATCGC
>JAXJTA010000096.1:0-2587 GCA_036309825.1 Eubacterium sp.
CTTCCATGATGAGAGATATCCTGACACGGATCACATATTATCTGCAAAAGAGAAGCCCGAAGCTGGAGATCGCCGTCATCCTTTTCTCCAGTGTGAGGGGGAAACTCGGAGAGACGGAAAATGCAGCGGATCTGATACAGAAGCTGCGTCAGGAAGAAGAAAGGTGAACCGGATACATATGCAAAACAAGGGAAAATTATATGGAACCGGTGTGGGACCGGGCGATCCGGAACTGGTCACACTGAAGGCGCTTCGTATCATGCGGGAGGCGGATGTGATCGCTGTACCGGGCGAGATCGCAGCGGAGTCGGTAGCATGGAAAATTGCCGTGCAGGCATGCCCGGAGATCGCGGACAAGAAGGTCATCGCCCTGTCGATGCCGATGACGAAGGATAAAGAGGTTCTCGCGGCAAATCACAGGAAGGCGGCGGAACTTCTCGAGGCAGAGCTGAATACAGGTGCGGACGTTGCCTATCTGATGATCGGCGATCCGACGATCTATTCGACCTATCTGTACATACGCCGCCTGGTCAGTGCTGACGGTTTCGAGACAGAGATCATTAACGGTATTCCTTCTTTTTGTGCCGCTGCGGCAAGAACGGGAGAGGGACTGGTCGAACTCGGCGAGCCGCTTCATGTCTTCCCGGCCAATTACCCGGTCGATCAGGTACTCGATACGGACGGGACCTGTGTCCTCATGAAATCGGGAAAGAAGATCAAGGGTGTCCGGGAGCTTCTCGGAAAAGAGAAGAAAAGGGAGGTCATCACCGTGGAAAATTGCGGTATGCCCAATGAAAAAATCTATCGCGGCGCGGAAGAGATTCCCGATGATGCCGGATATTATTCACTCATTATTGTCAGGGAGGAGAAAGCATGATTCATTTTGTAGGTGCCGGTTCCGGTGCGCCGGATCTGATCACCGTGCGCGGGCAAAAACATATTCAGAGCGCGGATGTGATCATCTATGCGGGATCGCTTGTGAATCCGGCGATCCTCGAGGAGGCGCGTGACGGCTGTACGATCTATAATTCCGCTTTGATGACGCTGGAGGAAGTTATGGAGGTGTTCCGAAAGGCGGAAGCGGAGGGAAAAACGACCGTTCGTCTCCATACCGGTGATCCCTGCCTTTACGGCGCGATCCGTGAACAAATGGATATTCTCGATCGGGAAGGGATCGCTTATGACTACACGCCGGGTGTCAGCTCCTTTTGCGGAGCAGCTTCGGCTCTCAATATGGAATATACCCTTCCCGGTGTCTCGCAGAGCGTCATTATCACACGGATGGAAGGAAGAACACCCGTGCCTGCCAAAGAAAGCATTCAGTCTTTTGCGGCACATCGGGCGACAATGGTCATCTTTCTCAGCACAGGGATGCTCGAAGAGCTTTCAAAGCGGCTGATCGAGGGCGGCTATCCGGATAGTTCGCCGGCTGCCATTGTCTACAAAGCGACCTGGCCCGATGAAGAATCTGTGATCTGTACCGTCGGAACGCTTGCGGAAGCCGCTGCCAAACGGGGAATCAGAAAGACCGCTCTGATCATCGTCGGTGATGCCGTCACACACAGTCATTATGACCGCTCCCTTCTGTATGATCCGGGATTTGCCACGGAGTTTCGAAATAAAGCAGGGAAATAATAACGTAGAGAATATTTGATACGGTGCATGAGGTGTTTGTAAATGGGGGAATTTACAATATGAAAATAGCAGGAGTTTGCTTTACGGAAAGAGGCAGATTACTCGCGGTGCGGATCTGTGAAACTATCGAAGATCTGCACGCGAGGAACGAACGGGCGGCTCTGTCCGATAATAACGCTCTGTCGATCGGTGCTAACCGATCGGAAGTGATACAGGACTGGTATTGCAAGGGGGAGCACTTTCCGGTCCATGATGCGCATTTTAAGGAAATAAAAGAACCGATCCGCGACTGGGCGGGACGGCACTTTTATGATGCCGATGCCCTGATTTTTATCGGTGCCGCGGGAATCGCCGTGCGTGCGATCTCCCAATATGTGACGGACAAACGTACAGATCCGGCGGTCATCGTTCTCGACGAACAGGGAAAGTTCTGCATCTCCCTGCTGAGCGGACATATCGGCGGCGCCAATCGCTTTGTAAATGAACTGTCGGCACGGCTTTCGTGCATCCCCGTCATTACTACGGCTACGGATGTAAACGATCTGTTCTCTGTCGATACGTACGCCAAAGAAAACGATATGACGATATCCAATATGACCTACGCCAAGGAAGTATCGGCAGCTCTTCTCGCGGGAGAACCGGTAGGCTTCTATACGAACTTCCCTGTCGAAGGAAAGCTCCCGCAGGGTCTGTTCTGGTCTGATAAACTCGAAGAAGCCAGGGCATCAAAGGCAGAACTTCCCGATGGCGGAACGAGTCTCGGGATCTATATCAGTCCGTCTTACCACCGGGCCTACTTCGACCACACCTTGTGGCTGATCCCGCGCTGTCTTGTGATCGGAATCGGCTGCCGGAAGGGTACCTCCGTCTCGCAGATACGGAGCCTCGTCGACGAAACGCTCCGCGAATACAGCCTGTATCCGGAGGCGATCGCACGGATCACTTCTATCGA
>JAXJTA010000097.1:0-3364 GCA_036309825.1 Eubacterium sp.
GGGGATATACTGCGCATTTTGAAACAGGAGAAAGAATAAATATGAGGCTGCTCTCTAACGCTGAACGGGGGCAGTCTTATCTTTGTGAATGGGGATATATCAGCAGTGCCTCAGGATGTTTTTCAGGGGTAATGCCGATGGATCCGCAAGAAGGATGGGAGATAAACCATGAATGACAGAGAACACGTAAAGCAGTTGAGAGAACTGGAGACTCGAACCGGACATACCTTCCGGAGATTTGATCTTCTGGTGACCGCGGTCACGCACAGTTCCTACGCCAACGAGCATCATATGACGCACAAAGACTGCAATGAGCGTCTGGAGTTCCTGGGTGACGCGGTTTTGGAACTGGTATCCAGTGAATACCTGTATAACAATTATCAAGAAATCCCGGAAGGAGATCTGAGCCGTCTGAGGGCGAGTCTTGTCTGTGAGCCGACGCTGGCCTTTGATGCTCAGGCAATCGAACTGGGTAAATATCTTCTCCTCGGACGAGGCGAGGATGCTGCCGGCGGCAGAAAAAGAGAGTCGATCGTCTCGGACGCTCTCGAGGCGGTGATCGGGGCGATCTTCCTGGACGGCGGTTTCGAGGAAGCGAAGGCGTTCATCCTGAAATATATTATGAATGATGTAGAGAAAAAGCGTCTCTTCCGCGACAGCAAGACGCGCCTGCAGGAGATCCTTCAGGCGATCTCTGCCGAGGAGATCAGTTATACGGTGATCGATGAAAGCGGGCCGGACCACAATAAAAGCTTCCGCGTGCAGGTCGCGCAGGGGGGAAAAGTGCTGGGGACCGGCGAAGGCAGATCTAAAAAGGCGGCTGAACAGAAAGCTGCCTATGACGCGATCGTTGCGATGCACAAAGAGGATCCGGATGCGCTCTGATGACCGGAGCCGATCATACGTCAAAGACAGGAATAATATATGTATCTGAAATCAATTGAAATGCAGGGATTTAAATCCTTTGCGGGAAAAACAAGACTGGAATTTCACGACGGGATCACCGGTATCGTCGGTCCGAACGGTTCCGGAAAAAGTAACGTCGGCGACGCTATGCGCTGGGTACTCGGCGAACAAAGCGCGAAATCGCTTCGAGGCGGCAATATGCAGGATGTTATTTTTGCCGGGACGCAGAACAGGCGTCCGCTCGGCTTCGCGTCCGTGGCGATCACACTCGATAATTCCGACCGTAAGCTGAACTTTGATGCCGATGAAGTGACGGTGACACGAAAACTGTTCCGTTCCGGCGAGAGTGAATATCTCATGAACGGGCGCAGCTGCCGCCTTCGTGATATCAATGAACTTTTCTATGATACCGGTATCGGCAAGGAAGGCTACTCGATCATCGGACAGGGTCAGATCGAGAAGGTCCTTTCCGGAAAGCCGGAAGATCGCCGTGAGCTCTTCGATGAAGCTGCGGGGATCGTTAAGTTCAAGCGCCGCAAGATCGCTTCTCTGAAAAAACTCAGCGAGGAACAGTCGAATCTGGTACGCGTTAATGACATTCTCTCGGAGCTTACCAGGCAGCTCGGGCCGCTCGAAAGCCAGGCGGCGAAGGCTGAGGAGTATCTAAAAAAGCGGGATACGCTCCGCAATCTGGATATCTGCATGTTCCGCGAAGAAGCCGGACGCACGAGGAAGCGTCTGGCAGAGATCACAGAGAAGAAAACGATCGCCCAGGCACAGCTTTCGGAGATCGCGGAGGCTTTTGAGAAGACCCGCATGGAATATGAGCAGGTCGAGAAGGAACTGGAGGAACTGGATTCCGAGATCGCGCGCGCCCGTGACGAATCCCAGAAGGCCGCTCTTCTCAAGAAGCAGGCAGAGGGCCAGGTGGATGTTCTCAGGGAACAGATCCATACCGCCGAGACAAACAGTGAACTGTACAGAAATCGTATGGCTGCCGTTGAGGGAGAATACGATTCCAGAAAGGCAGCACTGGATGCCCAGAAGGAGGAACGCGATGAGCTGAAGGCATCCCTTCGCATTGCCGCCTCCGATAAAGAGAAGAAAGAAGCGGATGTGACCCGTGTTAAGGCAGAAATCGATGAGAAAAACGAAGCTGTCGAAAACAGCCGCAGCCGCACGATCGAACTGCTGAACAATCGTTCCTCGATCAAGGAAAAGCGGCAGCGCTACGATACGATGCTCGAGCAGATCGATATACGTAAAGCCGAACTTTCCTCGCGGATGCTGCAGCTGACAGAGATGCGCAACGCGGAGAAGGAAAAGCTGGAAGCTCTGAAGAAGGACCTGCAAGAGGTCGATAATGCCGCGGAAACGCAGAAGGCAAAGGTGGCGGGCACGGAAGGGCGGATCGGCGCGCTGAAGGAAGAGATCGACCGGCAGAACAAGCAGCTGGAGATCGGCCAGACCGCTTACCACAGGGAGGCATCCCGGCTCGAGTCGCTCCGCAATATTGCCGAGCGTTATGAGGGATACGGAAATTCCGTCAAGCGCATCATGGAGCAGAAGGATAATAATCCGGGCATCCACGGTGTTATTGCCGATCTGATCAAGACGCAGAAAAAGTATGAGACGGCAATCGAGACCGCACTTGGCGGTGCGCTGCAGAATATCGTGACCGATAATGAAAGCACCGCGAAATATCTCATTGAATATTTAAAGCGCGGACATTACGGAAGAGCTACTTTTTTGCCGCTGACCGCGATGAAGAATGACCAGTCGCTGAACGATCAGAAGATCCTTTCGGAGACCGGCGTCCTCGGAAGAGCCGATTCGCTGGTGAGCTGCGATCCTCTCTACAAGAGCGTGGCGGCAAGGCTGCTCGGCAGAACGATCGTTGTCGACACGATCGATCACGCGATCGCCGTCAGCAGGCGCTATCATCAGTCGGTCCGCATGGTGACGCTGGAGGGCGACCTCCTGAGTCCGGGCGGATCCATGACCGGCGGTTCGTTCAAATACAACAGTAATCTGCTCGGCAGAAAGCGGCAGATCGAGGAACTTGATTCGAGTGTGCGTGCTCTGAAGAAGGACATGCAGGAGATGCAGGCCTCCGTTGAGAAAAACCGGGCGGAGCGCAATGAACTCCGCGGCCGGCTCGCCGCGGAAACGGAGGAGCTCCAGAAGCTCTACATCCGGCAGAATACCGTCCGCCTCAACGCGAAGGCCGGACAGGACCGCTTTGATACGATCGAGGCCGATTACAACCGGCTCATGAAGGAGCGCGCGGAGATCGACCGGCAGATCGGGGATATCCGCGATATGAAGGACAGCATCGACAGAGAACTCGTCACTTCCGAGTCGGAGGAAAAGGATCTTCAGCAGCAGATCCGTGAGTTGTCCGGAGCTTCGGAGGATCTGAAGGCAAGGGAGACCAAAGCTCTTGAAGAGCAGGACA
>JAXJTA010000098.1:0-2857 GCA_036309825.1 Eubacterium sp.
ACAAAGCTGTGAATATCTTCGTATTCCTCCGTCATCGCGAGTTTTCCGTTCTCGACATCGGCGAGGATCCCCTGAAGCCCCTCGATGATCCGGTCACGTTCGTCCTCCGTCAGAATCCCCTGCTTCGCGAGCATCGTGACATGCGCGATGCTGCCGCGGATATCCTGGCGGTAAAAACGCTGATCGAACCCGATCGACGCATTAAAATTGTAAACAAGTTTATCGGTCTCCTTGGTGAATCTTCCGCCCCAGAGCTGTGCCATATTTCTACCTCACTTTTCTTCCGTACTATCGTACATTTAATTTCTCTGCTGTTCTCTTCTGTCGGCCTCCCGCTTTGAGTAGATGCAGCCGCAGTAATTCTGCCGGTACAGGCCGTACTCTTCGGAGAGCTCCGTAGAGCGCTTGAAGCCGTTTTTCTTCTTGAAATCGGAGACAAGATAGGGAACGCCCTCTTCCTCTCCGATCCGCATGCCGATCTCGTTCAGCTTCACCGCGTTTTTCAGCGGACTGATGGTAAGCGATGTGGTGAAGAAATCCGCGTTCCGGCGGACCGCTTCCCGTGCGGCCTCCCGCAGGCGAAGTTCAAAGCAGCGCATGCAGCGTTCGCCGCCCTCCGGGACTTCCTCCAGTCCCCTTGCCATCCGGAAGAACAGTTCCGGCTCATACTTTCCTTCGGTATAGGATACCGGATTATCAAACGGCATCTCCCGGATAAGTCGGTCCAGTTCCCTGGAACGTTTCTTGTATTCATCCTTATCCGTGATATTGGGATTGTAATAATAGTCAAGGATACGGAAATGCTTCGACAAGTATTCCAGGACATAACTGCTGCAGGGTGCACAGCAGCTGTGCAGCAGCAGCGTCGGAACTCTGCCCTCTTTTTCGAGCCGGTCGAGGATCACCTCCAGCTCTTTCTGGTAATTTCTCTTTACAGGCGCGCTCATGCGGGTTTTGCCCCCTCTTTCTGTTCCTCATCTCCGGTCTCATCGATGCCGTAGGCCTTCTGGAATTTTCCCATTTTGGACCGGTCCAGACTAAATACAAAGCGGGCAACGATGCTGAAAAATGCGCAGATCAGAAGCTGTACATAATAGGTGATTCCTCTGCACATGACCATGCCCGGTGTGATCAGCGCACCGAAGACCGGCTTGAAGATCGACAGGAACATTGCTTCGCTGAAGCCCATTCCTCCCGGCACCGGCAGCATATCGACCGAGATATTGATGACGGCCTGCATCAGGCAGATCAGGAAGATCGTATGGCCCGCCAGGTGGAAGCTCCTGTATACAAAATAATCTGCCGCAAAGAAGGAAAAACGCTGCAGGAAGGTGATCAAAAAGACCACGATCATCAGTTTCCGATGGGAACGAAAGAATCCCGCTGTCGAGCGATAGCGGTCCATCGCTTCGATGAGTTTCTCTTTTCTTCCTTCCTTTGGTTTCATAATGTGTCTTCGTTCCAGCCAGCCGAGCATCTTGACAACGACCTTCTTTGCCATGCGCGGATGGAAGATCACAAGGCCGATCAGGAAAGTAAAGCCGCAGGTCAGAAAAACGCCGAGTCCGAACAGGCCGATCACACTGCCCAGATACTCCCGGATAAAGTGCTGACCGAAGAACAGAATCCCTGCCGAAACAACAACGAGTACCAGCTTATACATGAAAGATACGATCAGTACGATGATCGACCCCGTCGGGATCCGGATACCTTCTTTCTTCATGTCCACGATCTGGATCGGCGGTCCTCCGCTCTGAAACGGTGTAATGCTGCAATAGAAATACCCGTGCATGGAGATCAATATGCATTTCTTCAGATTTTCCTGAAGATGCAGCGCCCTGCACAGAAGATAGATGACAACACCCTGCAGGATGAGATAAACGATGACACAGCAAACAGCCAACAGAAGGAACTTTCCGTCGGCTTTGCTGATATCCGTAAGCAGATCCCCGATATTTTCCCCATGCAGTACGCTGAAAACCGTCAGCAGAATAACGCCGATGAGAAAAAGACCGTTCAGGATCGTTCTCTTTTTAATTTTTGGTGTTTTCTTTTCCATAACCTATGCTCAGAGAGTCGCCCGAACCTGCTTGGGATGGAAACCGGCCTCTTCCAGTGCGTTGATGATCTGTGTCTTGTGTTCCGTACCGAAGGCTTCCATCGTAATGCGAAGTTCAACGGCCGCATTGCGGTTCGTGCTGTAGAACTGATTATGCTCCAGCTTGATAACATTGCCGCGTACATCGGCAATGACCTGCGAGATCCGTGCCAGCTCACCCGGACGATCCGGAAGCAGCGCGGATACGGTGAAGATACGGTCTCTTGCGATCAGGCCGTTCTGAACCACCGATGACATGGTGATTACATCCATGTTGCCGCCGCTCATTACAGCGACGATCTTTTTGTTTTTTACATCCAGATGCTTGAGAGCCGCTACGGTCAGAAGGCCGGAGTTCTCTACGATCATCTTGTGGTTCTCAACCATGTCCAGGAACGAAACGACGAGTTCGCTGTCCGGAACGGTAATGATCTCGTCGATGTTGGACTGGATATACGGAAAGATCTTCTCGCCCGGGCGCTTGACGGCTGTGCCGTCTGCAATCGTATTGACCGTCGGAAGTCCCGTTACTTCACCCTTCTCCAACGATGCCTTCATGCAGGCTGCCCCTTCCGGTTCAACACCGATGACCTTGATCTTCGGATTGAGAAGCTTGGCAAGCGTAGAAACGCCGGTGGCGAGTCCGCCGCCGCCGATCGGTACCAGAATATAATCGACGAGAGGAAGTTCCTTGACGATCTCCATGGCGATCGTACCCTGACCGGTAGCGACCGTCAGATCATCAAACGGATGGATGAA
>JAXJTA010000099.1:0-2456 GCA_036309825.1 Eubacterium sp.
CTCCTGCGCCGCGTCTGCCATCTTCGCCTTCAGATCGACCAGTACATCCTCCGTCTTACCGTTCAGAAAATCGCGGGCAGCAGCGACCTGCCGGCCGTATTCCTCCTCGGATACCCACCCCTGACAGGGTGCCTTGCACTGATGAATGTGGTAGTACAGACACGGCCGGTCTTTGCCGATATCGGCGGGAAGTTTTCTCTGACAGTTTCGGATCGAGTAGAGCTTCTTCACCAGATCGACTGTTTCCTTGGCGGCCGTCGCGTCCGGGTAGGGTCCGTAATACTGTGCTTTGTCCTTCTTCATCTTGTGCGCGTAGAGAACACGCGGGAAGGCTTCGTTCACCGTTACCTTGATGAATGGATATGCCTTGTCATCCATCAGCATCGTATTATATTTCGGGCGGTTCTCCTTGATCAGATTGCACTCCAGAACGAGTGCCTCGACCTCGGAATCGGTCACGATATATTCGAACCGGGAGACCTGGGGAAGCATGCTGTAGATCTTCAATCTCTTCTTTCGGCTGCTCTGAAAATACTGGCGCACGCGGTTTTTCAGGCTGACAGCCTTGCCCACGTAGATGATCTCGTCATTTCTGCCGTGCATGATATACACGCCCGGCTTACCGGGAAGCTTCTTCAATTCTTCTTCAAGATGAAAATCCTCGTTCAGATGGAGGCCTTCTATCATAAACTTCAACTCCTTTATTGCCTGTCCGCACCGCCGGACGATCTGTACGCACTACCGGACGATCGCAGGAATACGTCGGATGATCGCCGGAAGGCACGGTGGAAATGAACGAGTAGGAGGGGATCCCCTCCTACTCGCTGAACTTGTACAGGACGTACAAAAGATATTTATTTGCTCTCTTTGTCCGCGTCATCCATTCCCGAGAGATCAATGCCGGCTGCCTTCGCGGCTTCTTCGAAGGGAAGCTTGCCTTCCTTCGCCGCTTTCTCCTTATCCGGCTCAATAGATGCCGGGCGGTCCTGCTTCGCCGTAGGAAGTGGCTGTGCGGCAGTTTCCTTCGCCGCCGGTGTACTTACCTCCTGCAGCTCATCAGAGCGCGGAGCCTGCTCCTTCTCTGCCGGTGCGCTCACCTCCTGCAGCTCATCGGAGCGCGGAGCCTGCGCGGCATCGATGGCTTCTACATCGACCGGATTCTCGCGTTCTTTCTGAACGGTATGCAGGATCTGCATGAATTCCTTGCCGGTGATGCTCTCCTGAATGATCAGGTAGCCTGCCAGGCGGTCGAGCGCGTCACGATTCTCATTGATCAGGCGCTTCGCCTCTTCGTAGGCTTCCTTCAGCATCTTCATTACTTCATGGTCGATTTCTGTGGCCGTTTCGTCACCGCAGTTCAGATATGCCTTTCCGCCGAGATACTGGTTCTCCGTCTCCGCCAGGCCTATCAGACCGAATTTCTCGGACATGCCGTACTGCGTGATCATCGCGCGGCAGATCTTTGTTGCCTTCTCAATATCATTGGACGCGCCGGTCGTCACATCGCCGAAGACGATCTCCTCGGCAGCGCGGCCCGCGAGCATACCGGTGATCATTGCCTTCAGCTCATTGCGGCTGTTGAGATACTTCTCCTCTTCCGGCACCTGCATCACGTAACCGAGCGCGCCCATCGTACGCGGTACGATCGTGATCTTCTGTACGGGCTCGGAATCCTTCTGCAGGGCGCTCACGAGAGCATGGCCCGTCTCGTGGTAGGAGACGATGCGCCGTTCCTCTTTGCTGAGGATGCGGTCCTTCTTCTCTTTGCCGACGAGGACGATCTCCACCGCCTCCAGCAGGTCCTTCTGGCAGACCGCGCGGCGTCCGTGCTTGACGGCGAGGATCGCGGCCTCATTGATCATATTGGCGAGGTCGGAGCCGACCGCGCCGCTTGTCGCGAGAGCTACTTCGTTAAAATCGACGGTTTCGTCGAGAAGCACCTTCTTCGCGTGTACCTTCAGAATATCGATACGTCCCTTGAGATCCGGCCGGTCCACGATGACGCGCCGGTCGAAGCGTCCCGGACGAAGCAGCGCCGGATCAAGTACCTCCGGGCGGTTTGTCGCACCGATCACGAGAAGTCCCTTGGAGCTGTCAAATCCGTCCATCTCCGCCAGGAGCTGGTTCAGTGTCTGCTCGCGCTCGTCGTTGCCGCCGTAATGAGAATCACGGGTCTTGCCGATCGCGTCGATCTCATCGATGAAGATGATGCACGGTGCCTGCTTCTTCGCCTCTTCGAAGAGGTCGCGGACACGGGATGCACCGACACCGACGAACATCTCGACAAATTCCGATCCCGAAAGGGAGAAAAACGGCACCTTCGCCTCGCCGGCAACAGCCTTGGCGAGAAGTGTTTTTCCGGTTCCGGGCGGTCCTACAAGAAGAGCGCCTTTCGGAAGCTTCGCGCCGATCGCGGTATATTTCCCCGGATTATGCAGGAAATCAACGACCTCCAC
>JAXJTA010000100.1:0-7218 GCA_036309825.1 Eubacterium sp.
CTCTGTTGTATCTGTTTTTCCACAGGCGCCAATGCTAAGTGCCAATGCGCCTGCCAGTATAATCATCCACATTTTCTTCATTTTACGCATATTCTGTATCCTCCCGATTTTCGCTCTTTTCATTTATGCACCTATGCACCAATTCCGTTGGTTTCGCCCAAAAGCATAAAGCGCATAGGTGTTTCCCTTTTATTTTACATGGAACAGCCCCTTTCGACAACACCGCGAAGACGGCTGCCACTTTATTTTTCTTTTATATTCAAATAGTATGCAAACCGGCGCATTTATATTATAATATTTAAATGTGACGCCTCTGACCAGAGAATACGCTCCCGCTTAAAGCGGATCGCAAAACCACGCGGAGAATGGCGCACAGAGAAAAACAATTCCGATAATAAGAAAGGGATACTACATGAAAATTGCAGTTACATATGATCACGGAAATGTCTTCCAGCATTTCGGAAGAACAGAGAATTTCAAAGTATACGAGGTAGAAGACGGGAAAGTTGTCTCCGCCGAGGTGATCGGAAATGACGGTATCGGCCATGAAGCTCTGGCGGGGCTTCTCGCGGACAAGGGTGTAAACGTACTCATTTGCGGCGGCATGGGCGAGGGAGCTCAGGCAGCGCTCACAGCAGCAGGTATCGAGATCTTCTCCGGCGTAGAAGGAGATGCCGACCAGGCAGTTGCCGCTTATCTCGCGGGAACACTCTCTTCTGCCGGTGTAAATTGCGACCATCACGAGCAGGAAGCGGCAGAGGAAGGCTGCGGTTGCGGTGATGACTGCGGCTGCGGTGACGGTGGCTGCGGCGGCGGCTGCGGTGGTGGCTGCGGCGGCGGAAACTGGAGCATTATCTATGAAGGAAAGAATGCCGGCAAGAAGGTAAAAACGCATTACCACGGAACCTTCAATGACGGCACCGTATTTGACTCCTCCTATAACCGCGGCGAACCACTTGACTTCGTGTGCGGTGTCGGTATGACGATCCCGGGCTTTGATAAAGCCGTAGTCGATATGGAAGTCGGTGATATCGTGGAGATCCATCTGTCTCCGGAAGAAGCATACGGACCGAAGGACCCGGAGGCTGTCTTCTCCGTTGACCTCGCGGCATTCGAGGGCGCGGATGAACTGACCGTCGGCCAGAAGATATATCTCGCCAATGCAATGGGACAGCCGTTCCCGGTCGTTGTTGCAGCAAAGGATGAGAAAACCATTACCTTCGATGCGAACCATGAGATGGCCGGCAAAGAGCTGAACTTCAAGATCGAACTCGTAGAGGTCGATGCCTGATCGGAAACGCATAAGGGCGATAAACCGATCAAGAAGAATCGCTATTCATACAGATTCCATACAGTCCAAGAAGGAAGGACGCCTGAGCATTTGCTCAGGCGTCCTTCCTTCTTGGTACAGATATTCACTTATCCTCTCTGTGTTCAGCGATTGCGTCTCCGCTTCGCGAACAGCAGAACGAGCAATGCGCCTGCCGCCAGCATCAGCAGCATAAGATACTTGTCGCTGTTGCTGATATCGCCGGTCAGCACTTTGCTTGTCTTATTTGTCTTGTTGCCAGCCGGTACGGGGATGATCTCCGGTTCCGGTGCCGTGTACTTGTTCGTGAATACGACATCATCCGTGTTCTCACCGTTTCTTGTCATCGTGCGTACGCACTCCAGATGATCGTCAACCTGTGTTACCTCATAGGTGATCTCATAGACCGCGTCATCATACGTGTAATTTGCTTCACCGGTGTTTTTCTCGGTGATCTCGTATCGGTAGGTACCCGGCATCGTGAACTCGATATTGCCGAACTCATACTCACCGGCACCTGTAACGACTTTTGTCTTTGTCTGGCCTTCGGAGCCCTCCGGCATCGGAAGTTCCTCAACACCTTCGGCGGTCGTATCAAGCGCCTTGAGCGTGAAGGTGAACTCCGCGTCCTTCGACGGCTTGTCACCTGTGATGACCTTCTTCACCGGCGGATCATTGAGAACCGGTGTACAGATCGTATTTGTAATAGTAAATCCATCGATCTGTGTGAAGTAGCCGGTCACGGCATCCTCGATTACGGTATACTCGTACTCGCTGCCGTCCGCATCCATTACCGGAACTCCCGGGAATTCTGCGGTCCAATTTCCTTCACCGTCATCCGTGATCGTTTCGGCATCAAACTGCTCGCCGTTACGCAGGAGATTCACAGTGATCTCTTCCGGACGATGATTGTTCTTGTTGTCCTCATCCTCCCAGATCTTGTCTACGGTAATGTCTCTGGTCTTCAGCGTATTCTTGATCGTAAGCAGTGTGTTTTGTGAGTTGTCGATCTCGGTATCGTACGCCGTCACAGCATCCTCTTCCACCGTGTAGGTGTAGGTATTTCCATCCATATCCTCAAGCGGAAGATCCTCGAAGGTGTAAGACCATACATTTCCGTCTTTGCCGAGGTCGATCGCGCTGCCTTCGAAGGCTTCGCCGTTCTTCATCAGCGTGAGATGGATCGTCTCCGGTCTGAGACCATAGGCATCGTCCCGGTCTTCCCAGGTCTTCTCTACGGTCACATCGACCGTCTTCATCGTATTGATGACCGACATGCCGTCCGTTGATGTATTGTAGCCCTTGACCTCATCCTCGGTTACGGTATAGGTGAAATCCTTGCCGTTTTCGTCACACTGCGGTACATCCTCGAACTTATAGGTCCAGGTGCCGTCCTCCGCCGGTGTTACGTTCGCGTCTTCGATCGCCGTTCCGTTCTGCATCAGATGGATGCTGATGGAGTCCGGACGGATCTCGAACCGGTTCTCCTGATCTTGCCAGGTCTTTACCGCTGTTACGTCGATCGTCTTCAGTGTGTTGGTAAACGCCGCGCTTGTGCCGGTCTTGTTTCCGGCTGCATCGGTAAGATCCGTTGTCACCGGCTCACCTGCGTTAAAGGCTTTGCTGTTCAGGACCTCTTTTACGGTGTAACTGATTGCCGCGCCGCTTCCGTCCGCTTTCAGATCGGGAAGAGTCTCCCACTCGTACGTCCAGTTATTTGCCTCGTTCAGTGTCGTCTCTTTGACCTTGGTTCCGTCCGCATAGAGTTCGATCTTCAGCTCGTCCGGAATGAAGTCATCGAGGTAGCTTCCCTCGCCCTCCCAGTCTTTGGTGACCTCATAGGAGGTATGGGAATAGACATTGTTGAAGGCTACGGCCGCATCATCATTTGCCGGTACGACGATCGTTCCGGATACTGCCGTCACGCTGCCGTCGGCGCCGTCCTTCGCAACATCTGTCGTTACGGAGTAATCGGCATCCTGATAGCCGGTCTCCGTAAAGGTAAGATTCGTATGATACGGAACCTTCATCGTCCATGTATACGGAGAAGCTTCGGAACCGTCACCGCTCTCAGCGCTCTTCGTTGTGAACGATGTTTTTGAATCATAGTTGTTCGTGATCTTGAAGCCGTCCGGCAGAGCATCTATGCCGCTGAAGGTCTTCGTGACGGTCACGGTGTAGTAATTGATCTCCCAGAGGGCCTTGATCACAGTATCGGTCTCAGCCATGGTGAATGTATTGTCTGCCGGCTCGAGGCTGCTCATGCCGGAATTCTCCCGGTCATCGCCCTTTACAACTTCCCAGCCGGTGAAGGTATAGCCCTCACGGACCGGATCCGGGATGTTCTTTACTTCGGTATCATAGAGCGGAATAACCGCATCCGCTGCTTCGCCGTTCCAGGAACCGCCTTCCGGCTGTACCGTGAGCGTATGCGCTGTTGAGATGTGATAGGTTGTCTCGCTTCGAATGATCTTGTGGTTGTCGTCACTGTCGTCGTAGGTTACATTGCCGGCTTTGACGATCTGCGCCTCGTTATCGTAGGTCGTGGTTTCGTGTACGCCCTCGGCACGGATGACCGGGATCTTGATCTCGATCGAACCATTCGCGTAGCGCGGAAGGTTGAAGGTCAGATCCTGCCCGGAAACGCCCATGACGATGCCGCTGCCGCCGATCTCCGCATCGGTCAGCTCCAGCACATCCGAGGTCACGGTCGTTGTTCTCGAAGCGTCAACGGACAGGCCGTCCGGCAGGGTATCTTTAACCGCAACGCCCAGAATGCCCGGATAGGTCTCGTCGGTCTCGTTTTCGATGGTCAGTGTATAGGTCAGCGGAATCTCCGGCTTGTTGCCGATCTCCGTCGGTGCGGCCTTCGTTCCTGTCTCCGGATCGGAAGCCTTGCTGATCGTCAGCTCCGATTTGATCAGGTGCAGCTGGGATTTCGCTTCGATCTCACGGGAAACAGCTGTCTCACCGGCCGTTTTTCCGGTGAAGAGACGCGCCTTCATAACCGCCTCATTATCATTGACTCTTTCCGCAAGCGCCTTGTCTTCGGTCGCCTTGAAGTGCAGATATGCCGCCAGCGTTCCACTCTGGTCAAGGACAAAGTTGTTGCCCTGATCGGTCTTGCGGCAGTCGATCGCAACCGCCTTCACGGTTGACAGATCGGCCGGTGCCTGCGTCGTCCAGATCTCCGCGTTGTCCACATCCATCTGGTCCGCTGTCGGGATCACCGTCGCGTAATAGAGGACAGGCGCACAGGTATCTGTCGTATTGGCATTGTTCGGGTCATACGTTTTTTTCGCTTCGATACTGGAGATATCGACCCAGGTCAGATCTCCGGTCTTGTCCGAATCATGGTCGAGCACATCATAGATGACCATGTTGTCGGTACGGGTATTGGAGGCCGCAGTGTACTGCAGACGATACTCATAGTTATCGCCGAGGTACGCCGTATTGGACTTCTCGTACATCGTATTGGTATCGGTCATCACGCGGTTCGTGAAAGCCGCCTCGAGGACCGTTACCGGATTGTAGGTGATAACAGCCTGTGCCAGCGCCACTTCGTAGCCCTGCGCATTGGCATCCGTGATCAGATTCTTGTAAAAACCTTTCTTGTCGATCCGCAGCTTGTCATAGCTTCCCAGATTGGCATTGGTATTGAAGATGACATTATCTGCGCTTGTATTGACAAAGCCGACCGTATTGACCGGGCTGGTGCCGCGGTCCACGATATTTGTATAGGGGTTGTGCAGCTTGTAGTTCAGACGCGCACCATACCAGTAATCGTGCCAGGTCTTGTGCGTCGTGTCATCCGGCACCTCGAAGGTGATCTTCAGCATCGTCTGGCCGGAGCCCTCCCAGTTGTCGATCAGTTCGATCGTGTAGCCGGAGGTGATCTTCTCTCTGCCGATGCCGGTGCCCGGGCCTTCACGCGTACCGATCACGATCTCGTTTTCGTTCACATAGGTTCCCGCCGGCAGCAGGTCATAGAAGATGCCGGAGGTAAACATATAGTTCTTGAGATATTTGGCATTATTGAATCCGTTCGGCGTAACGCAGCTGTTATAGAAATCGACACTTACATCCTTGACTTCCTCGGCTTTCACCGGGTCATTCTTCAGATTAGAGGACTGCTTCTGCAGACTTACACCGGAAGAGAGCGCAGACATCTCATAGCCCACGCGGTGCCAGTATCTGCCAACCGGTCCGTCGGAAACGACCGCGTCGCCTGCCTTCCAGACGGCGTTGGCAAAGCTTCCCACATAGGTGCGCTCACCGCTCGCGATATCCGCGTTCAGCTTGTCCACAACGGTCGGTGTCGATCGCAGTGTCACATCATAAACGACCTGGAACTGCGACTCATAGAAATCACTGTGATGTTTCGCCTTGATCTGGGCTGTATTTTCCGGGAACGCGACCTTGCGTCCGCTGTTTACGATCTGCGTCGCGCCTGTTTCGGCATTGGCAAAAACGTACTGGCCCTTTGCGTCCCTCGTGACATCGCCGAAGTGCGTCCACTCGCCGCTTCCGGCAGCGCGTGTCCAGATCTCGATCGGCTCGTATTTCGCGTAATCCGTACTTGCCCGAGGCTGCTTCTGCCAGCCCAGCGTATCACTGTACGTAATATCATACTCACTGCCCGTGACATAGAAGGTGCGGTAATAATAATCACCGTCTCCCAGAGTCACCGGTTCCGCCGCGGAAATATCCGCGGACGGTGCCTTGCCGTACGGATAGATCCTGTTGTTGATGTCGGTCATCAGCGTCAGCGGATCATCCGTGATCTCTGCGCTCGAACCGTTCGTTGTGTAGGTTCCCTCTTCCGCGTTCCACTGGTAGGTGGATGCCGCCGTATCGGAGTTCCATACGAAGGAATAATTAATATTCTTGGCGATCAGCGGCGCGTCATTGCCCTGCGCTACCAGCGACTGCAGGCCCTGCAGCTGATACCACTGGCTGTTTGCGACGTTGCCGTTCACACGATACTTATCGATGCCGATACCGCCGCCGAGACTCGGAAGTCTCTTGACCGCAAGATCACCGGACGGGCCGTAGTTATAGGTAACTTCGTGTCCGTCTCTCCAATACTCGGTCACGGAGACGCCGTTGTCGACTTCTAAGCCGTCATTCACCAGATCGATACCGGCTTCTTCCGCCTCTTTGACCTTGCTTACCGGATAGCGGTAAAGCAGCGCAAAGCCCTGGTCAAGCCAGTTGCTGTTCAGGTTTTCCGTGCGTCCGGTACAGAAATCCAGGTTGTAAATATTGTTATTGACAGGGTTATCCATGATGCCCCGCCATGTCTGTCCGACCACGCTCGTGCTGTTGGCGATGCCACTGTAGGAACTGTCCATTCTGGCGGTAACAACGCCCGGCTGCTCATAACCGTCCAGGCTTCCGTTTCCGGTAAATTTACGCGCGCCGATCAGCTCTCCGCCGTCTGCCCTCGACTCATCGATATGCAGCACGTAATTAAAGGGCTGCGTGGAGCCGGCTCCCCTTCGAAGAGCCGCGTACCATACGATATAGAAATACTGATCCGCATCTGCCGGCTTGGGACCCCATGCCGTATCCCAGTTGTAGAAAACACCCTTATTCGCATCGACCTGCGAGTGCGTGAGTGTGATCTTCGTCTGGTTGACCTTCGTCTGCACGTCGACGGAGAGGTCGACCGACTGCGAAGCCTCCGCCTCGCCGTCCATATCTTTATCGATATTCAGCGTAATGGGCAGTGCTTTCGAATATGCGCCGACAGCATTGCCGTCCGCGTCGGTCGTATCCGTTACCTTCAGCATCGTCGGGCGCAGACGGTACGCGATCTCTGTCAAAAACTCCGTGCCGCCGGTCAGCGTCGCGTAGTTCGTCAGCTCATAGAAGGTCTCCGTCTTCCCGTTTACTTCCTTCTGCAC
>JAXJTA010000101.1:0-9487 GCA_036309825.1 Eubacterium sp.
ATCCTGCCCTGACGGAGGCGAAGGATGAAACCAAATCAAAAACCGGCGGCAGGAAGAAGGCAGCGTCATCGAGAACCAAAAAAGTGAAGGCTGAAGGTTCGAAGGCTGAAGATTTGAAGGCAGAAACCACCGAAAAGCCTGCCGATAAAGAACCGGAGAACAAGGCTGAGAACAAACCGGAGAAAAAGCAGGAGAAGAAGACCAGGCGGCCGAGACGAGCGAAAAAGACAGCGGTCGAGAGTGCGTCTTCTGAAGAATAAAAGTTGTTGGGGGGAAGTTAATGTATTGCAGAAAGTGTGGGAAAGAGATACGAGAGGGCGCTGAATTCTGCGGCTTCTGCGGACAGCGTGTGATACCGGTGAACGGTACAGGCGCGGGTGCCGGTGAGCAGCAGAGGAACAATCAGGCAGCACATGGCGGGCAGGCGCAGCGAACGCGAATGCAGAGCGGACCGACACAAAGCCGGACGCACAAAAGCAAGGCGCCGATCATCGCTGGTGCGGTTGCCGTATGCCTGCTGATCGTGGTTGTCCTGGCATTCGGCCCTTTGAGAAAGCAGCTTTTCGGCAGATCCGAAAGAAGCAATTCGAATCCGCAGACAAATATGCAGCAGATGTCGGATACGACAGCCGGCACAGAAAATGAAAATTCTGAACCTGAGGCAGCGGCAGCGCCGGAGTCAGCGGAAGCGGAAGACAGCTACACGATCCTGGTGTATATGATCGGTTCCAATCTGGAATCAGAGTCCGGTGCGGCCACAAAAGACTTGGTCGAAATGGCCAATGCAGCCTGGGGCGATGAGATCAATCTTCTGGTTGAGACGGGCGGAGCAACAGAATGGCAGAATAGTATCGTTTCGGCAGATTCTCTGCAGCGTTACGAGGTATATCAGGGAAATATGAATCTTGAGGATGAGCAGCCGCTGGAGCAGATGAGTACACCCTCCGCGCTGAGCGACTATATTTCCTGGGGCACATCGAATTACCCTGCAAAGCATTACGGATTGATCCTGTGGGATCATGGCGGCGGCCTGATCGGCGGGTACGGGGCGGATGAACTGTTTGACATGGAAGGAATGAGTATACCGGAGGTTACCGAAGGTATTCGGGATGCCGGCACACATTTCGATTTTGTCGGTTATGATGCCTGTCTGATGGCAAGCTTTGAGTCGGCATATGCCTTGAAGGACTGTGCGGATTATCTGATTGCCTCCGAAGAGAGCGAGACCGGTATCGGATGGTATTACACAGACTGGCTGAACACACTTGGGCAGAATCCCGATATTTCCATGGAGGAGCTTGGGCGCAGCATCATCGACGGAATGATCGACGATAATCAGGAGATGATCGAAGAGGCGGAAGCACGAGGGGTAGAGAGGGAAAAAACTTCTACTCTGTCGCTGATCGATCTGAGCAAAATGGAGGATGTTCGAGAAGCCTGGACAAGCTATATGGAACAACTCTATGCGGATCTGGACAGTGACAGTTTTGCTGTTCAGGCGGTTGCCCGTGCGAATGCCAGAACCTACGGCGACTCCCAGCAGGTCGATCCCGAAACCGGAGAGGTTTGGGAAAGTCATTTCGATATGGTGGATATGCTGGATTTTATCGATGAAACAGCACTGACGGACAGCTATGATATCGAGCAGACGATCCGAAGCTGCATCGTTTACTGCAATGCGGATATCTCGGGATCTAACGGCCTTTCTGTTTATATGCCCTATTACAAGCCGGGAGCATATGGTGATGTTGCCGTTCCTTACCTGGAGGAAATCGGACTTGACGGCGACTATTTCGATTACTTTGACAGTTTCGGAAGTTACCTCGCGTCAGGTAATGCGGATATTGATTTTGTCGCTTCGGACGGTGACACGCAGACCGCGGGCACAGCCGAGGTCACGATCCCGGATTATATAGAGTATTCGGACGATAGTGAGGGGAATCTGGTGATTCCGTTCACGGAAGACCAGTGGGGACAGATCGCCACGGTATACGTGGAACAGGGTATCGTGAATCGTAATTTTACAAATGACGACGGAGATACGGTCCTTCGCATTTATACCAGCGGAGAAGAACTTTTTGAGCCGCAAAAATCGAAGAATGGCGATTTTATTCCGTACTTTGACGGCGGCGAAACCAGCATATATTCACCGGATATGGATGACTGGTATTTTCCGTATTTTATGATTGCGGACAGCGGAACTTACGATGACGGGACAAAATTCGCGGTCAAGTATGCGCCTGCCTACCTGGAAGGCACAGGAACGATCGTCATCGTGGTTGAAATGGAGTATCGCAGCGCGGATGATTATTCTGCCGAGGTAACCGGGTACTTCCCGTATGATTCCGAAGAGGCGGGTCAGCATACGCTTCTGCAATTTGAAGACGGCGATGAGATATCCTTCCCGTGGTTCTACTATGATCTGGACGAAGGACCGGATGAGATCCATGCGGAGGGCCAATATGATACACTGACGATCGGAGACAGCGAAAGTCTGGAAGCAGATTATGACCTGTTTACCGATGAACAGGGCCAGAAAAGTTATGCCTATCGCTATGTGATCTATGATATCTATGACAATGTACATTACACACAGTGGCTGTATTACTGATGTGACGAATGATAAAACGGCGGCGCACCCCGGACGAGGATGCACCGCCGTTTTTTACAGTAAAAGCCCGCCATGCAGGACGTGTCTGTACGTAATCCTATCCGGCGGGTGGAAGGACACCGGTCACAAGCGAAGTAACCGATCACTTCTGCAAATCAGTCCCCGGAGGGATTTCCCGGGACTTCGGTATCGTCGTACGTTTCCAGGAAGCTGTGGCGGACGCCGTCCTTCTTGTAACCGAGGATCGTATTCATGTTTACATTCTCCATGCTCTTGAAGATGTTGCCTTCAACGGCCGGGGTCGTCTTCTTCAGCTGACGGATGAGAAGCTTGGCCTCGGCACGCTTCGAACCGTTGCCGCCGTCACCGGTGACGATCGAGCAGGTATTGGTGAAGTGGCAGGCGCAGCGGATGAACTGAAGGCCGTTGGCGTCGCGCCATTTGATAATGTCGTCCTCACGGACCAGGTAGAGGGGACGGATGAGCTCCATTCCCTCGAAGTTGGTACTGTGGAGCTTCGGCATCATGGTCTGTGTCTGACCACTGTAGAGAATGCTCATCAGCGTCGTCTCGATAACGTCGTCATAATGATGACCGAGAGCGATCTTGTTGCAGCCGAGTTCCTTCGCCTTGCTGTAGAGGTGACCGCGCCGCATGCGGGCGCAGACATAGCACGGACTATGGTCAATGTTGTCGACCGCGTCGAAGATCTGCGTCTCGAACATGGTCAGCGGAATACCTAACAGGCGGGCATTACCTTCGATCATGCCGAGCGTTGTGTCGCTGTATCCCGGGTTCATACAGAGAAAAACAACTTCGAACGGGAATTTATTGCGTCTTTTCAGTTCCTGGAAACACTTCGCCATGAGCATGGAATCCTTGCCGCCGCTGATGCAGACAGCGATCTTGTCGCCCGGCTGAACCAGCTCGTATTCGGTAATTGCCTTTACGAAGCGGCTCATGATATCCTTGCGGAAGCGCTTGCGAAGAGACTTTTCGATTTCGTCGCGTCGATCCTCAATGTCATCTTCCGTCTTCATCTCGTAGACGATCCAGTCGCCGTAGCCGCCTTCCAGATGATAAGCCTGATAGCCCTCATCATCGAGTTTGTCGGCAACATCCTTGCTCAGGACACCGAACATGCAGTAGAAGACGAGTTTTTTATCCTTCGGCAGATCAAAATTGCCGTCCAGAAGGTCCTGGCGCGCGATGCGGAGCGATCCCGGGATATTACCGAGTTCATAGGCGCTCTGGTCGCGCACATCAATGGTGAGATAGGATGCCGGCTCCCAGTCGGCCAGCTGCTCCGGAGTAATATTTCGAATGCCCATGCATACCTCTTTCTGAAAAAACAAATAGTCCGCTACCTATTATACCGAAGCGGAAGTTAAAAGCAAGCAGCAGAGCGTCAAACGTGCCTCGGGCAGGACAGACAAATATCCGGCCTTTTCCTATACAAACTAACCAAAGTTGTGATTTGCACTTGCAAAGGCCAATCTCCGGAATTATTATATGATTATGTAAACCAGATGCGGTTATCCGCAATAAAGTTTTCACTTCTATTGCATTCCTTCGCCAAAGCGCAGCATTTATACGTCGTACATCAAACCTTCAACCTCTGATCTGAAAATATTCCCTACCCCATACAACATCGATGCAAGGTCTGTCCGAATTCGTTCATGAACGTTGTTCCCACAGTTAAGTCTGCAAAAAACGCAATTATTGCCGACATCCGGCGGTAAAGGAGGTGCGCCATCGCACGTGTAATCGGAGATCGTTATGAGATCCTGCGGGAGATCGGGCACGGCGGTTTTTCCGCTGTCTCGCTCGCCCTGGATCTGAAATTGAACAGACAGTGGGCAATCAAAGAGATCCGCACCGATAACGAGAATTGCGCGGAGGCGGCCAAAGTACTGCGCGCCGAGGCAGAACTGCTGCAGAAACTGGACAATCCTGCCATTCCGCGTGTTGCGGATATCATCGAGGAAAAAGGATCCCTTGTGATCGTCATGGATTATGTGGAAGGGCAGACGCTCGAAGCAATCCGAAGGGATGGACCGGTGGCGGAAAAGCTGGTCCTGAACTGGGGCAGGCAGCTCTGCGCCGTTCTGGGATACCTCCATGGACTGGATCCGCCGGTCATCTATCGTGACCTGAAGCCCTCGAACATTATCCGTAAACCGGACGGACACCTCATGCTGATCGATTTCGGTGCCTGCCGCCGCTTTGAACAGGCAAAAACAAAGGATACCGTTCTGCTTGGTACGGATGGCTATGCTGCTCCGGAACAGCATGGCTCCGGGCAGACTGATGCCAGAGCGGACTTTTACGCGCTGGGGATCACGCTGATGGAAATGGTCACGACACTGAAGGCAGAGGAGGATCCCTTTCGCTTTCGGTATCATCCGCTTCGAACCATATCCCGGAATCTGTCAGAGGGGCTGGAAGTAATCATCAACCGCTGCATTGCCTTTGACCCGGATGACCGGTACGGCTCCGCGGAGGAACTTATGTATGATCTGACCTATCCGGAACGGCTCACAGCCGGCCATCGGAAGGCACGGCAGCGAAAGCTCGCGGCCTTCTTTCTCTGCGCGGGCATGACACTTGCCTCTGCGATCGCATGTCTCGGAGCGGAGAGAGCAGCCGTTTTTGCGGAAAACTGCGATTACGAGCGGCTGATCGGCCTGACAGAGGAAGCGGGTGCGGAATTGCGGACAGATACGGAAGGCGGAGTGAATACGGAAATGCCGGCGGATCCGGATGGAGGAGAGGAAGCGGAATCGTCTGCGACTTTGGATGGTGGAGAGGAAACTCTCTCTCTGCAGGATCTGGAAAAACGTTACCTCGCGGCCTGTGAACTGTGCCCGGCAGATCCGCGGGCGTATCTGTCAATGATACGGATGTTTCGTGACAGCGGGCGGTTCGGCGAGGCGGAAAGCGTTATTTTTCAGGAATGTTATGCGAAAGGGCGAAGCTGTTTTCGGGAAGACCCCGAAAAATACGCGGAGCTTCATTACGAGGCGGGACTTCTATATCTGTTCCGCTACACGGGCGACGATTCCTTAAGAAACCGGGTGCTGCAGGCGGTACCTTTTTTCCGCGCGGCAGCGGAGGCAGAGAACTTTGAATACGAGAAAGAGGCGAAAGGGTGCGAACGTTTTTGTACCTTTTACGAGACGTATATCTGTGATCCGGATGTGACGGCGGAACCGGACGCGAAGGTTTACTTAGAACTGCTGGAAGCTGTGGAGGCGTGCCTGGATGCCGCGGGAAACGAACGGAGCGGCGAGGCACCGTATCTGCGTCTGGTCTTGTACAGGGAAAGCGCGGATCTGATCGAGGAAAAGCGGAAGGGGCTTGCCGGCTGCGGGGTTTCGAAGCAGGAGGTGCTGTATATTCTGGAAAGAATCGATGAAGCGGCAGCTGCAGAAATTGTGACGGGTTCCAGGGCTGTGAACCTGCAGAGTGAGATCTGCGAGGCGATTCCGACCTTCCGGGAGGATATCGAGAGAAGCTACGAGAACACAGGAAAATACACAAGTACACGAACAAGCACGTATACAAGCACGCACATGAGCATATACACAAGCACACATGTGCAGTGAGACAGGCAGAGATACAGCAGAGACATAGACTGGAGGATTGTAATCGTGCCAGTTGCTGCGGAAGGAGGAGACCGGGTGGCAGAACGATGGAAAATGGCTGCCAGGATACTGATGGTAATGACGATCGCCGGAATCACGGCTACGGTGCTGCTGTGGGTCCGTCTGAAGATCTGGCAGTCACTGCACGAGAAGAAGTACAGGAAGCGGAACGGGAAAAGGCACGAGAAACGGAGTGGGCAGAGACAAGAGAAAAGAAGCGAGAAGCGGCGCGGGAAATGGAACGGGCAGAGACGCGTGAAACAAAGCGGTTAGAGGCGCAGGATGCGGAGCGGGAAGAGGCACATGAAAGGAGTGGCAGACATGACGGACAGAGCAGACATGACGGACAGAGCAGACATGACGGACAGAGCAGACATGACGGACAGAGCAGACATGAGACATACGGAAAAAAGGGCTTGCAGAAAGAGACGAAGCGGTCAGAAAATGCTTCTGCCGGCTGCTTTTTGCCTTGCAGGAGTCACGAGCTTCAGCGGCATCGCAGGTCTCTACGTGGGATGCAGGTCCGTCTATGCGGCTGTTTCGACAGATAGAACAGTTCGTGATGCGGAAGCAGAAACAGACGTTGGAAACGCCGCTGCAGGCAGCGATCCTGCCACGGATGTTGAAGCAAAAGAGCGGACAGTCATCCGCCTGCGGATCATTGTGGAGAAATTTGCCGGAGAACCGGATCCGGACCTGACAGAGCAGGTGCGTGAACAGATCAGCGAACAGTTCCGCGAACAGATCAGCGAACAGGTCGATCTTCTCGCAGACGAATTACTTGAAAAAGTTCACTGGTCCTATTTCTACGAGGAGGGCGTGGGAGAAAACGGAGAAAAACGTCCGGTCGGTGATTCGCCCGTATTCTTCTGGTTCGACCCGGATGACAACTATACATTTTGTGTCATACAGCCGGATGAGGATGAGAGGGAATCGGAAAATCATCAACAGGGAGGCAACACGATTTATCTTCATACCGCGGAAAGACCCGATCAGTCCGGCAGCGGAGAACAGTCGGATGCGGGCAGTGATCCCGGTGATAGCAAAGCACAGCAACCGGGTGACGGTGAATCAGAGGGCCACCCGCAGCAGCCGGGAGACGGTTCCGACGCAGAATACGGCGATCCGCAGCAGCCGGGAGATGGTTACGGCTCAGAGTACGGCAATCCGCAGCAGCCGGGAGACGGTAACGGCGCTGAGAATGGGGGATCACAGCTGTCCGGAAGCGAAGGCGGCGAGAGTAATGGTTCAGTGCAGAAGGGGACTGTGACGGATCCCGCCGGAAATGGAGTATCCGTGGGTTCAGTGGAATCGGATGATGGAATCGTGAAACCGGAGGCAAAAGATAAGAACCCAAAGGTTCAGATAAGCGGCGTGCTGGATGGCAGAACCTATACCGGCGCGGTGAATCCGATGATCAGCATCGATAATAAGCCGGTCAATGACCCTTCCAATAACGGGGGAATCGAGGTCAGCCTGGTTCGCGCAGGAATAAACGGATCTGTTGATCTGACGAAATCCTACCTGCAGCAGTTGGGAACGGAGGTTGAGGGAAAGATCATATCGGGGGAAGACGTTTTTGCCGGAACGCCGGAAAATGACGGCGTGTATACGATGTCGGTGAACGGCGGAGACGGGGAAACGGAGCAAATTAAATTCACGGTGAATCGTTTCGGTTCGGTCTATGAGTACGGGAAGGCGGTCCGAAAACTGCAGGGGCGCTGTGTGTCGAAGGTGAGCGATGAACTGGTGATCTCTGAGTTTAATCCGGATCCGCTGGACGAGGATATGATTCGGGTCGAAATTACGCGGGACGGAGAGCGCGTAAAGGATCCGGTCTTTACCAGGCGGATGATCACCGGATCGAACCGTGACGATGCAAGGCCGGAATGGTATCGGTATGATTATCACCTGGATCCTTCCAATTTCAGGAAGGATGGCACGTATCAGATATCGGTCACCTCCAGAGATACGGCAGGTAATGAACCGGAGGCAGCCGATACGGCAGGCGGCGTTATTCGCTTTACGGTCGACGCGGAGAAACCGGCGATGACCATGATCGAATTTACGACGGACAAGGATACCGGATGCCGCAAGGTGAGCTGGGAGGCCTTTGATGCCATTGGGATCGCCGATCTGAAGATTTACGTCGATGGGGAATTATGGAAGCATGAGGAAGAACAGGAGACCGCAATACGAAAGTACGGAGAGGTCGATCTTTCAGCAAGGGATGAAAAGAAGAAATTGGGAAAAACGCAGCCGCATACCGTTCGCTTCGTTGTTACAGACCGGGCAGGCAACTGCCTGGATACGGGAGAAAAAAGTGACTCTGCGGGAGCGTTGACAATTGCAAGGAGATCGCTGCTCGTGTCATCGGTCATCAAAATCGCAGTTCTTGCGGCAGCCGCAGTGATCGTGCCGGTTATCGTATATCTGGCAGAGAGGAGAGACAGAAGGGATAAGGAGAATAGGAAGAATAGGAAGGAGAAGGTGTGAGCAAAATGCCGGCAACGGATGGCCGCGCGGTTGACAGAAGCGACAGGATAAGGTATGGTAGCAGAAGATCCGTTGAGGCGGATGAATAAATAACAACAGGAAGAAAAGGAGAGGTATTTTTAAAGAAATGGAAAATCACATAGCATCCTATGACTTGATCATCGTTGGTGCCGGTCCGGCAGGACTGACCGCCGCAATTTATGCGCTGCGTGCAGGAAAGACGGTACTGCTTCTGGAGGCAAATACGTATGGCGGCCAGATCGTCAATACGCCGGATATCGAAAATTATCCGGGTATTGCACACGTATCGGGATACGATTTTGCGACCGGACTTTATGAGCAGGCGAAGGCACTCGGCGCGGAACTGAAGTTCAAGAAAGTTCTGGCGGTCGAAGACCACGGTGAAGTAAAGATCGTGAAGACCAGAAAACAGGATTTCACAACAAAGGCGGTAATTCTTGCCACAGGAGCTAAGAACAGGCATCTCGGTCTGGACAGAGAAGAGGAACTGACCGGAGCGGGTGTCAGCTATTGCGCAACATGCGATGGCTCTTTCTTTAAGGGAATGGATGTAGCGGTAAACGGCGGCGGCAATACGGCGCTTGAGGACGCTATGTATCTCTCCGATATTTGTAATAAAGTCTATCTGATCCATCGGCGCAACGAATTTCGCGGGGACATCAGTACAGTAGAGAAACTTCGCGCGAAGGAAAATGTGGAATTTATCCTGAAC
>JAXJTA010000102.1:0-3486 GCA_036309825.1 Eubacterium sp.
ATTCAAAAACTCTCTGACAACACTTCCGATCGGCGGCGGCAAAGGTGGTTCCGACTTCGATCCGAAGGGTAAATCCGATAACGAAGTTATGCATTTCTGCCAGAGCTTCATGACTGAGCTTTACCGCCATATCGGCGCTGATGTCGATGTACCGGCAGGTGATATCGGAACAGGCGCACGTGAGATCGGTTATCTGTACGGACAGTACAAGAGAATCACCGGAAAATACGAAGGCGTTCTCACAGGTAAGGGCCTTGCATACGGCGGATCCCTTGCAAGAACACAGGCTACCGGTTACGGTCTGCTGTATCTGACACAGGAACTGTGGAAGATCAACGGCAAAGATCTTGCAGGCAAGACAGCTGTTGTCTCCGGTGCCGGAAACGTAGCTACCTACGCGATCGAGAAAGCACAGCAGCTCGGCGTCAAAGTTGTTACATGCTCTGATTCCACCGGCTGGGTATATGATCCGGAAGGCATTGATGTAGCTGCTCTGAAAGAGATCAAAGAAGTAAAACGTGCTCGTCTGACCGAGTACAAGAAATATCGTCCGAATTCCGAGTACCATGAGGGCAGAGGCGTATGGCAGGTAAAATGTGACCTGGCTATGCCGTGTGCTACACAGAATGAGCTTACTCTGGAAGATGCAAAGCTTCTCGTTGCTAACGGTGTAACTTCCGTTACCGAGGGCGCAAACATGCCGACCACAATGGAAGCAACCAAATACCTGCAGGAGAACGGTGTTCTCTTCGTACCGGGCAAGGCTGCTAACGCCGGCGGTGTAGCGACATCCGCACTCGAGATGAGCCAGAACAGCGAGCGTCTGTCCTGGAGCTTCGAAGAGGTTGATGCGAAACTGAAGGGCATCATGGTTGGTATCATGCATGCATGTGATGATGCTGCCAAAGAGTACGGTGTTGACGGCGACTACGTAGCAGGTGCAAATATTGCCGGCTTCAAGGAAGTTGCCGAGGCAATGATCGCACAGGGAGTTTGCTGATCCCTTACCGCATCGGACGGTTTTTCCCGTCCAAATAACAGAAAAAAACGGGAGTCCTGTGAATATTCACGGGACTCCTTTTTTGCGTGCGCGGAAAATCGGGAAATATGCACATTGTTTTTTCCTATTAAAACGGCTAGAATCGAGACATCTGAGCGTATAAAGGAGAACTTCGATGAAGAATAATATTATCCTGATCGGCATGCCGGGTGTCGGAAAGAGCACGATCGGTGTCATTCTGGCAAAAGAACTCGGTTACCATTTTCTGGACTCGGATATCCTGATCCAGGAGAGAGAGAACCGCCGGCTGTACGAGATCCAGGAGCAGGACGGGATCGAAGGCTTCCTTGCGATCGAAGAGTCGGTCAATGCCTCGATCCGGACGGACAGGACGGTGATCGCGACGGGCGGAAGCGTGGTGTACGGCGCGAAGGCCATGGAGCATTTCCAGGAGATCGGACGGATCGTTTATCTGCGCCTGACACACGATGAGCTGCTGAAGCGGCTTGGCGATCTTCATAACAGAGGCGTTGTCCTGCGGAAGGGTCAGACGTTCGAGGATATTTACAGGGAGAGAACGGTCCTGTACGAGAAGTACGCGGATCTGATCATTGACGAAGAGGGAAAAACGCTCGAGCAGACGCTGAGCGCCGTCGCGGAAGCACTGGGGGAATAAGCGCATTTCCGTCAAATAGTTTACAAATTCATGTTTTTGGTTTATGATAAACTACAAACGTTTTTTATATTGGCGTTTCAGGTGTAAAAATACGTGCCTCAGCTGACGGGGAGATACGGCTGACGGCATCGAAGAGGTGGAGAATGGATAAGTACGTAATTAAGGGAGGAAGTCCTCTGGTCGGGGAAGTTGAGATCGGAGGCGCGAAGAATGCCGCACTGGCTATCCTTACTGCTGCTATCATGACTGACGAGACGGTTGAGATCGAGAATATTCCCGATGTCAGCGATATCAACGTTCTTCTGGACGCGATTTCCGTGATCGGAGCGGACGTTGACAGAATCGATCGTCATAAAGTTCGTATCAACGGATCCACGATCGGAGCGGTAAGCATTGATTACGAATTCATCAAGAAGATCCGCGCATCCTACTATCTGCTGGGAGCGCTTCTGGGTAAATACAAGCGGGCGGAAGTTCCGCTTCCGGGCGGATGCAATATCGGAAGCCGCCCGATCGATCAGCATCTGAAGGGCTTTCGTGCCCTGGGCGCCAAGGTCGACATCCGTCACGGCGTGATCGTCGCATCGACGGAAAATCTGCACGGCGCTCATATTTTCCTTGATATGGTATCTGTCGGAGCCACCATCAATATTATGATGGCAGCGTCTCTGGCAAGAGGCAATACAATTATCGAGAATGCCGCAAGGGAGCCGCACGTCGTAGACACCGCGAACTTCCTGAACAGCATGGGAGCGAATATCAAAGGCGCAGGCACGGATGTGATCCGTATCCGCGGCGTAGAACGTCTGCACAGCACCAGCTATTCGGTCGTACCGGATATGATCGAGGCAGGCACCTATATGTGTGCCGCGGCGGCGACGCGCGGTGACGTGCTGATCAAGAATATCATTCCGAAGCATCTGGAAGCCATGACGGCGAAGCTCCAGGAGGTTGGCTGTGATATCGAAGAGTTTGATGACTCTGTTCGTATTTCCGCAAAGAACCGTCTGGGAAGAACACATGTAAAAACGCTTCCCTACCCGGGCTTCCCGACCGATATGCAGCCGCAGATGAGCGTTGCGCTCTGTCTGGCAAACGGCACGAGTATCGTGACAGAGAGTATTTTCGAGAATCGATTCAAATATACCGATGAGCTCGCACGCATGGGCGCAATCATCAAGGTAGAAGGTAATTCCGCTATTATTGACGGTGTACCGGGCTTTACCGGCGCACGCGTCAGCGCACCGGACCTGAGAGCAGGCGCCGCGCTTGTGATCGCAGGTATGGCGGCGGAAGGCATTACGGTCGTTGATGATATCGTTTATATCCTTCGCGGTTATGAGGACTTCGACGGCAAGCTCAGAGCTCTCGGCGCAGAGATCGAGCGTGTTGCCGATGAGAAGGAGATTCAGAAGTTTCGTCTTCGCGTGGGCTGATCCACGGGAGGATCCCCGGATCAAGGGGAAAAAGTTTTTCTCGGATCGATGATCCGACCCATGAACAACGGTAGTACTTATTAATTTCATAATACATTTTTACTACACATGGAGGAGAAGAAATGAAAAAGAAACTGCTTGGTTTATTACTGTCCGCAGTAATGGTTGCAGGCCTTGCCGGATGCGGCTCCGCAGCTGCAACTTCCACTTCCGGTACAGCCGATGCTGCAGAAGCATCAACGGAAGGCTCTGCCGTAAAGGTCGGCGTCATCCTTGTCGGTGATGAGACCGAGAGCTATACAAAGGCTCACATTGACGGAATCAAAGAGGCTGCTTCCGAAGACGGCATTCCGGAGAGCAATATCGTATGGAAG
>JAXJTA010000103.1:0-2982 GCA_036309825.1 Eubacterium sp.
GAGGCGGATCCTCTCGATGCCGGGCGTATCGTGGATCGCCTGCAGAAGTCCCAGCAGATCCTCGCCCTCGCCCATGTCCTTGCCGTAGGAACAGAGATGGATCCCCGTAACCACGATCTCGCGGACGCCGGCCTTCGCGAGACGTCTTACCTCTGCCTGCACATCCGGGATCTTACGGCTTCTGACGCGGCCTCTGGCATAGGGAATGATGCAGTAAGAACAGAACTGGTTGCAGCCGTCCTGCACCTTGATAAACGCCCGCGTGTGTTCGGCGGTATGATCGATCCGCAGTTCCTCGTAAGCTTTGTCGATATCGAGGTCCGACAGGTCCGTATCCTTCTGTCCGGCGGAACGAAAGTTTTCGATCTCCGTGATCAGGTCGTTTTTTCGATTGCTGCCGATCACGAGATCGATCGCATCATCCTTCTCCAGCTCCTCGCCCTTTACCTGTGCGTAGCAGCCCACCGCCACGACGACGGCATCCGGGTTCATCTTGCGCGCCTTGTGCAGCATCTGCCGCGACTTTCTGTCGGCGATATTCGTGACCGTACAGGTGTTTATTACATAGACATCCGCGCCCGGTTCAAAGGGCACGATCTCATAGCCGGCGGCCTCGAGCATCTGCTGCATGGCCTCCAGTTCATAGGCATTTACCTTGCATCCAAGGTTGTGTAAAGCGGCTTTTCGGGACATTATAAAGTGTCTCCTTTCGGGGTGTTCCAAAGCGAATACTTATCGTTCAAGTATTGACTTTTGAAGATTCAGCAAGTAAGATTTGAGTAGAAACACAGTGGAAGCAACCAGAGTATATACTGATGGAGGATAGATAAATGCAGACTGTACAGATTTCTTTAAACTCAATTGAGAAGGTAAAAAACTTCGTAAATGACATCACAAAGTTCGATTTCGACTTCGATCTGGTATCCGGCAGATATGTCATCGATGCGAAATCCATCATGGGCATCTTCAGCCTCGACCTTTCCCGTCCGATCAGCCTGAACATTCATACCGAAGGCAGCGATCTTGAGAAAGTTATGGAAGTACTGAAACCGTATCTCGTTGAGTAATTTGGTTCGTATACAGTGATCTTCACTGTGCATACCCGCGAAGGCAGGTATCGCTTCAAATTAAAAGGAAATAGTGTGTAAGAAAGCGCTCGCCACATGGCGGGCGCTTTTTTCGCGAGGATCGCAGGCAAGGTCCTCCCCTTGCTGCGGATCGTTTTTCCGTAAAGGGTCACCGCTCGCATTTCCCGCTCACGGTTTCCCGGCTCACAATTACAGTTCTCCGATCAGGATCGTCTCGGCTGTATCGATCGCTGTCTGCACCATCGGCTCCACGATGCCGTCCAGAAGGTGCTCGCTTCTCTCGATGACCTTGAGGATCGGATGGGTGACCGGATGCTTTGCCACAAAGATCGTGCAGCAGTCTTCAAACGGCTGGATCGATGTCTCGAAGGTTCCGATCTTCTGGGAGATATCGACGATCTCCTGCTTGTCAAAGCCGATGAGCGGACGGAAAACGGGCATGGTGCAGACGGCGTTGGTGCACATCAGCGACTGGATCGTCTGACTTGCGACCTGTCCGATGCTCTCGCCGGTGATCAGGCCGTTGGAGCCGTCCATCTTCGCGAACTCCTCCGCAATGCGCATCATGTAGCGGCGCATGATGATCGTCAGCTCCGCGTGCGGGCATTTCTCATAGATCGCCAGCTGAATATCGGTAAAGTTGACGACGTGCAGACGGATCTGTCCGCTGTACTTCGATACGAGCTTCGCCAGGTCAACGACCTTCTGCTTCGCTCTCTCACTGGTGTATGGCGGAGCATGGAAGTAGACCGCGTCGATCTGCACACCGCGTTTCGAGATCATATATCCCGCGACCGGCGAGTCGATACCGCCGGAAAGCAGAAGCATCGCGCTTCCGTTCGTGCCGACCGGCATACCGCCCGGACCGGGGATCGTCTCGGAATAGATGTAAATGAGGTCACGCACCTCTGTCGTCAGGATCACATCCGGATCATGGACGTCGACCGTCATCCACGGGCAGGCTTCCAGAACCGCCTCGCCGAGGACCGCGTTGAGCTGCATGGAATCCCGAGGATATCGCTTGTTGGAGCGGCGCGCGAAGATCTTGAAGGTGCGCTCCTTTCCTTCCGGATAAACTTCCTTCACATATTTTACGACCTCTTTTTTGAGGTTCTCCACGTCGAGATCTTCCAGGATCACGACCGGACAAATGCCCGCAATGCCAAAAACGGTCTGCATCGCCTCGATGGCTCCGTCGTAATCAAACTCGCCCTCCGTGCGGACGTAAATTCTTCCCATCTCACGGGTCACGATAAACTTTCCGTCTACATCCCGCAGTGCGCGCACGATGTGATGAACGAGCGCATCCTCAAAGAGATGTCTGTTTTTTCCCTTAATGCCGATCTCGGCATATTTGATCAGAAATGCCTGGTACATTGTATTCCTCTCAGCTTCCGCGGCGCTCCGGCCGCTGTATTTCATATAATCACTTATCGGCGCACGAAACATCTTGCTTATCGGCGCACGATGGCTTCGTTCATCGGCGCATGAAACGCCTCGCTTATCGGCGCGCGATGGCTTCATTCATCGGCGCACGAAACGCCGGAGCTGCGGTACGACTTCTCTAAGCACCTGCAGCGTATAGTCGATCTCCTCCTCGGTCGTCAGTTCGGTAAAGCTGAACCGGATCGAGCTCTCCGCAGCGTCCCGTTCCGCCTTCGTCGCGACCATCGTCGCGCTTCCCGCCCGTCTGTGACTGGAGCAGGCGCTTCCCGAGGACACATAGATGCCGCGATCCTCCAGCGTGTGGAGCATGACCTCCGCGCGCACACCGATGATCGATGCATTCAGAATATGCGGCGCGCCTTCCCGAAGATCCTTCGGTCCGTGCAGCACAACATTCCCGAGGTCCAGAAGTCCGCCCGCCAGACGCTCCTTGAGCGCATACATGTGC
>JAXJTA010000104.1:0-6146 GCA_036309825.1 Eubacterium sp.
CGAAATCTGTTGAGAAAAGGGAACTCATCTGCTATAATGTATTGTCGAGTTGGATCATTTTTCGAAAATGCTTATAGATAAAGGAGTTACTGAATCATATGAAACTAGGTATCGTCGGTCTTCCAAATGTAGGTAAGAGCACTCTTTTTAATGCTATCACGGGCACAGCAAACGCGCAGGCGGCAAACTATCCGTTCTGCACGATCGAACCGAACACCGGTATCGTAGCCGTTCCGGACGAGCGTCTGGATAAGCTTGCGGAGATCTGGGAGACGGATAAGAAAACACCGGCTGTCGTTGAATTTGTAGATATTGCGGGTTTGGTAAAAGGCGCGTCGCAGGGTGCCGGACTGGGCAATAAATTCCTCGGTAATATCCGTGAATGTGACGCGATCGTTCACGTTGTGCGCTGCTTCGATGACGACAATATCACTCATGTTGTTGAGGATGCGACGAAACCCGTTCCGGTCGATCCGGACGGCGATATCGAGTGCATCGATCTGGAGCTGATCTTCTCCGATCTGGAGATGGTACAGAATCGTCTGCAGAAGCAGGCGAAGGCAGCCAGAACCGGAAATAAGGATGCCAAAGCCGAGGTCGATGTTCTGGAGCCGCTGATCGCGCATCTGGAACAGGGCAATTCCGCAAGAACGTTTACGTTCGATGAGACCGATGATCATGTGAACCTGATGCTGAAGGAGATGGGACTTCTGTCCAGAAAACCGGTCATCTACGCATGCAATATGGATGATGACGGTGTGGCTGATCCGGAGGCAAACGAGTATTATCAAATCGTAAAGAAACGTGCCGATATCGAAGGTGCGCAGGTCATCCCGATCTGTGCAAAAACGGAGGAAGAACTCGTTGACCTCGATGAAGAGGACAGAGCCGTATTCATGGAGGATCTCGGTCTTACCGAATCCGGCCTCGACAGACTGATCAAGGCAAGCTATTCGCTGCTTGGTCTGATTTCTTTCCTTACGGACGGCAAGAAAGAGTGCCGCGCATGGACGATCAAGAAGGGAACAAAGGCACCGCAGGCTGCCGGCAAGATCCACTCCGATTTTGAGAGAGGCTTTATCCGCGCCCAGGTCATCGCTTATCAGGATCTGGAAGCTGCGAACTTCGATTATCAGGCTGTTAAGAGCAAGGGACAGCAGAGAACCGAAGGCAAAGAGTACGTCGTCAATGACGGCGATGTTATTGAATTCCTCTTCAATGTCTGATACGGACTGCGGAAGACAAATAACTTAATCAATGTACAGGCGAACAGCCGGGCTATCGATGAGATAGCCCGGCTGTTCGCTTTCGTTGTAAGATTGTTCTTTGAGAAGCTTATCTTATCTCTTTAGAATCTTTAAAATCTCTTCAGAAAATGACGGTGAAGGTGATGACGCCGTTTTTGTAATCGGCGCTGATCCTGCCCTTGAAGATCTCTGTGATCTTCTGCGCCATGGACAGGCCGATCCCATAGCCGGATTTCTTACTGTTGTGTGAAGTGTCCTCGCGGTAAAAACGGTTAAAGAAGCGGGAGTAGTCGACATTGGCGCCATCCGCGTAGGTGTTCGATACGGTGAGCTTTGTTGCTTTGCCGGTGACGCCGGCGCGGGAGAGGGTGACCGTGATCTGTCCCTTGTCATCGCAGTATTTGGCGGCATTGTCCACGAGAATGCTGACGAGTTCGTGATAATACTTGGCCTCCGCGACAGCGGTCAGATCCGGTGAGATCTCCGTGGCAAGCGTTTTTCCCTTCTGTTCGATGAGCGTGCGGAACGATTCCGCGACCTCGGCCGTCGGTGCGGAGACATCGATCGGCTGCAGAGTGATCTCGACCTGCTCATCCATCTTGGCGAGCAGAACCAGATCATTGACGAGGCCGGTCAGGCGCTTCACCTGTTTCATCGTGCTTTCGGTCCATTCGTTTTTGCCGTCGACCATCTCGAGCACTTCGGTATTGGCAGAGATGATGGCGAGCGGCGTCTTCAGCTCGTGCCCTGCGTTTGTGATAAATTCCTTCTGCGCGTGCATGTTGCGGAACATCGGCTCGAGAGCGCGGTGAGAGAGGAGCGACACAATGATCACAAAGACGATCGTAGCGAGGATACCGAAGAGGAATGAGTAGCTGCGGAATTGACGCAGGCTTTCGAGTTCATTGTCACAATCGAGAAAAACGGTCATCTTCGTTCCGTCGTCCTGGGTGCTCTTCAGGAAGCAGTAGTCGGTGCCGTTACGGATGATGAGCCCGTACGAGTTCGGAAGAAGGCTGACCTGTTCGCCCAGCGTCACCGCCGTTTCTTCATCGATCTGCGCAATGTGGCTGATGTTCGTGGAGTCCAGCGCCCCGTCGGCATCGTAGAACAGGGTGAAGTACCGCATCTTGTAGCTGCTCTCCGGATTGATGGTCGTGTCGGCAGTAAGGTAGAAATGCTGCAGGAGCGCAGAGAGTGACAGGCCGCCGTTATTATTGTCAGTAGTATCGGAAGTCTCTGTGCCTGCTGCGGTGCTGTCTGCACGATCTGGTGCAGCTGATTCGGTTGCTGCATCACCTTCCGCGGCAGATGACGATGAAGTACCTTGTGACGTATCCGGATCGATCCGGATCTCGGTGGCATCATCGGTTCCGCGCATCGTCGGCATCGTTCCGTCGTGATCGACGATATATTGGAGGATCGTATGCAGATTGCTTTCTGTTTTTCGGAAATTCATCAGATTCAGCGGGATAAGGGCGACACACAGAAGAATGATGACGCCGATCGTAGCCGTGCAGACGAATTTAAATTGTAATTTTTTTTCCATAAGTATGCCTCATGTACGCTTCCGGGTAGCATTAAGAATGCCTCGGGCAACTCTGTTCCATGGCGTTTCCCGGTGGACGAATTGCCGCTCCGCCTCTTAGTTCAGGCGGAAGCTGCCTCCCTTTTCGCCGGTGATCTTCAGGTCGGCATCGATTGCCGTGAGTTTGTCGCGAAGGTAGGAAATGTAGAGCCAGACGATGTTTTCGTCGGCTTCTTCGTCATCCTTCCAGATCCGCTCGAAGATCTGTCGGGTGGAGATCTCTTTGTCACTGTTGAGCATCAGGAATTCCATCAGCTTTGCTTCGCGGTTGGACAGGCGGATCGAGTTGTGGCTTGCCAGTTCCTGCTCCGCAACGTCGAGACTGACAGAGCCGACCTGCAGGCGGTTCGGCGTGAAGGATGCCGAGCGGCGCGTCTGCGAACGGACACGTGCCAGAAGTTCTCCCATGGCGAACGGTTTGGTCAGATAATCATCGGCCCCTGCGTCGAGGCCTGTGATGCGGTCGTCGATCTCGGCCTTGGCGGTAAGCATAATGACCGGCGTCACATTTCCGGCTGCCCGGATCTGCTTTAACGCCTCGATGCCGTCAAGTTTCGGCATCATGATATCGAAGATGCAGCAGTCATACGCTTCGGAAGTTGCTTTTTCGACGGCGGCGAGGCCGTCATAGACCGCGTCTACCTCATAACCGCTGTGTGTGAGCACAGCCGTGAGCGCGCGGGACAGATCGGGTTCATCTTCTGCGAGGAGAAGTTTCATATCGTTTCTCACTTTCTTTCTTATTCATATTGTGGAATTCTTAATATCGATCGTATTCAAGGTATCCGTTCAAAGGTGCGTGCATCGGGAGCGGGCAGCATCCCGGCAGTTCATTCATTGTCACGGATCAGGCGGCGCAGCGTCTGCATCGAGACGTCGCAGGCAGCCAGCTCGTCGGCACAGCGTTTCAGTTCGGCGGTGATCATCTTCGCGTTGGCGATGTCCTGCTTGTACTTAAGCTGGTGCTCCAGGCTTGCCCAGGAATCCATGGCGATCGTGCGGAGCTGGATCTCGACAAAATAAGTGCCGGGATTATTTCCCCGGACATCCTCGTACGGTACGGTGACCGCAAGGATCATGTGGTAACTTCGATAGCCGTTTGGTTTGGCGCTGCGGATGTAATCCTTTTCCTGAACGATCTCACAGCCGGGCAGGCTGCGGATGAATTCGACGATCGTGTAGATATCGTCGATAAAACGCGTGGCGATGCGAAGTCCGATCGAGTCGGTAAGTTCGAGCAGCGCGGATTCCGGCGTTTCGTCGATCCCTCTGCGGCGGCATTTCTCCCGCATGCTTTCTTCGGATTTGATCCGGTAATTCAGGTGTTCATAGACACCGTCTCCTTCCCGGAGACGTACTTCTTCATTGTAGGTCTGCAGCTTCCCGGCGATCATATCCATGACGATGGGAAGGGTGGCTTCGTATTTCCCGTAGATTGATGACATTGTAGTTGAGTACTCCTGATTTTTTTCTAATACGATCAACTCTGCACTGTGCACTGTGGAGAGTTATTTGATTCCGGCAATTCTTGTGGCGATCCAGTAGGCGCCCATTGACTGGCCGGGTTCGTCGGTGACATCGTCGTTCAGATATTCGTCCAGACCGACGCTTTCGGGATCCCATGCTCTTGCTTCTTCGACGGTATCATATTCGACTTCGGCGTACCAGAACTCGGTCGGGAGTCCTTCGTCTACATGGTTGACCTCGAGGCGGTGTCCGTCGGGCAGCTGATAGGTGCGGCGTACTTTCGGAATCAGCGGAAGAGAGATCATTTCTTCGAGTTCCGCAAAGTGCTGCGGATCGATCGGCATCTCGATCTCTTTTCTTGCGATGCCGGAACCGGATTTGAAGCAGAGAATGTACTCTGTGCTGCCGCCCTTCATGGCTTCCTCGCGGATGCGGACCGTCGGCCGGACGGTGAGATATCCCTGACGCATGCTCTGTTCGAAGAGGAGCGGCAGGTCCTTCGGCCATGTGCTGACCATCCATTTTCTCTCGATTTCCATAGGTAACCTCATTTCTGTAATGTGTTATTGTACGTTCCTTTACGGTCGCGACGCAGCACCGGAAATTTTTTGCATCTGTGAATCAGATTGCCGGCGAATTACATTACATTATAACATAGTGCGCGTTTTGTTCCCAGTATACCCCGCAATTGTGTTCGATTCTTGAAAGAACCGTCTGTTTGTGTTAAGTTTAGGAGAGCGAAAATTCGCCATGTGGGATACGTGATCCGGGAAAAAACGTTTTTGCCGGATCGCGAAAACAGATTCAAGATCGATATAGAATAATATAGAAGAGGAAGTTGAGTATGGCTGGAAATCCGATCCGCACCGCGCTGGCAGTCGGCGCGTGCAAAATGGCCAGAACGGCGCTCCGCGTCATGCACAGAGGCGGTACGACAACGCCGGGCCGTGCGGCTATGTTTTTTGACAAAAATATTCTGGAGACAGTGTCGAAGGGAATGGAGATCATCGTTGTAACCGGTACGAACGGCAAGACGACGACCTCCCGCATGCTTGAGCATGCGATGACCGAAGCGGGGCGCGACACGCTCGCCAACCGTTCGGGCGCGAATCTGCTGCCGGGTGTAACGGCGGAGTTTACCGCGAACGCGGGAGCTTTCGGCAAACCAAAGAAGAAATACGCGATCATCGAGTGCGATGAGGGCGCGCTCAAGCAGGTCGTTCCGCTGATCCGTCCCAAGGTCATCGTGGTGACAAATCTGTTCCGCGACCAGCTGGATCGTTACGGCGAAGTTATGCATACGCTCGAGCAGATCCGAATTGGCATCGAGAAGGTGCCGGAGAGTATTCTCTGCCTCAACGCGGACTGTTCGCTAACGGCATCTCTTGCCAATGATCTCCCGAACCCCGTCGTGTACTTCGGTCTGAATACACCGGTCGGTGAGCAGGAGAACAGTGAGATCTCCGACGCGCGGTACTGCATCAAGTGCGGAACCGAATATGAATATTCCTATCATACCTATGCGCATCTGGGCGGCTTCTATTGCCCGAAGTGCGGTTACAGGCGGCAGGATCCGCAGATCGCGGTTTCGAAGATCGACCGGATCGCGCCGCAGGGAAGCACCATCCATGTGCAGTTCCCGGATGAAGAGAGGGAAGTTACCGTCGGTCTTCCGGCTGTTTACAATATTTACAATGCGGTAGGCGCGATCGCCGCTTACGAGACCGCGGGCTATGCGCGCGAGGAGATCGTGAATTCTCTTGCGGATGTGCACAGCAGCTTCGGCCGCATGGAGACCTTCGAGCTCGGCGAGGTTCCGGTCCAGATGATCCTGGTTAAAAACC
>JAXJTA010000105.1:0-5148 GCA_036309825.1 Eubacterium sp.
GATCTGCATCGACTACCTGACAAAGCATAAGCTGCCGCCGTATCACAAATACACGCAGCTCTGCCGCGCGATCATTCGCGACTTCGACCGTCTGCCGATCACCGATGAGCGTAAGCCCCGTGTCGGTATCGTCGGCGAGATCCTTGTCAAATACGCGCCGGCAGCAAACAACCATCTGGTTGACCTGCTTGAGCATGAAGGTGCCGAAGCTGTCGTACCGGAGTTCGTAGACTTCTTCATGTACAGCTTCTACAACGCGAAGTTCAAGTACAAACACTACGGTATTCCGAGAAAATCCTATGTACTGACCAGTGCGGCTATCAAGGCCGTCAACTTTGTCAGACGCGCAACCAACGATGAGTACACCAGAAGTTCCCACTTCGTACCGACCGTTCCGATCGAGAAACTCGCGGAATACGCTTCCCCGATCGTTTCCGTCGGAAACCAGACCGGTGAAGGATGGTTCCTGACCGGCGAAATGATGGAGCTGATCCACAACGGCGTAGACAATATCGTCTGCATTCAGCCGTTCGGATGCCTGCCGAACCACATCGTAGGTAAGGGTGTCATCAAGGAGATCCGTGCTGATTATCCGAAGGCGAACATCGTAGCAATCGACTACGATCCGGGTGCTTCCGAGGTAAACCAGCTCAACCGAATCAAGCTGATGCTCTCCACCGCATACAAGAATATGCGGGGAAACAACGAGTAAGGTGTCGCTCAGTCCAAATGTAACAGCATAAAGAAACTGCTGCCGGAACGGAACACCCTCTGGCTCCGTTTCCCTCGCGACTTGAAGGTATACAAAAGTGAATACTAATAAGTCGCTCAGTCCAAATGTCGCTGCGAGGGTGATTCCGTTCCGGCTGTTGATAAAGAACCTTGTTCAATAATATAAAATCTCAGATTGCCGCAAGGGCATGAAAAAACTCCGCAAGTTTGCGGAGTTTTTTCATGCCCTATGTGTCCTATGTTCGTAAACGAACTGGATTGCCGATCCGGATCGCAACTGGTTTGCCAAATTTATTCGTGCACAAATCATACTGTTAATGACAGGATCTGCGAGGCGGCAGTTGTTGTCTTGTCAAAGAAGTGTACGTATCCTTCGAGGGATCTTGCCTTCTCCCGCAGCGCGCTGGATTTCTCCCAGATGAGAATCCGTGCCTTTCCTTTTCCGTTTTTGGCTTCCTGGATCAGATTCGCGCCGGCAGAGTTGCCGTCAAATCCCAGGAGGACCGAGGGGCGTCTCTCAAAGATCTCGTAGTTGAAGCTCTTGTAGATTCCCATTCCTTCACTCTCCGTTGATACGCGGATCGATACGCCGGCTTCTGTCAGCCTTTGAATATTCCGGGTAGGAAGAAGTGCAGGTACGAAGGCAAAGATGCGGAAGCGCCCGTTGTTCATCTCTGTGAGGTATTTCTCATAGCCCTGCAGCTTATGGCCGATCACGAAGAAATGCTCTTCCGGATCGAGACGCTCCAGCAGCTCGTCGATCTGCGCTCTGCCCTCTTCCGTCATATGGGTAGCACGTTTTTCCGTATTGAAAGAGCCGCCCATGAGGATGACCGGAAGGCGGTCCCACGGAAGCTCCCGAATATGATCCTTCAGTTCGGCATTCGCGTCGAGCATCCGTACCTTCTTCAGCTTTAAGCCGGCCCCGGAAGGCGCGGCATTCATTTCATTCAGGAGCACGTCTTCGAGTGGTCTGCCTGCAAGCAGCAGCTCGAATTCACGTTTTTTCCGGGAGTAAGCTGCCCTGCTTTCTTCAATGATCTTCGACTCCGCGCTCTTCATCTGCATCATTTCTTCCGGTGTCAACTCCAGAAGCTTCTCCAACGCCAGCTCTTCATCGATCGAATTCGAACCGTACAGGGCGCCGCCGTCCGTACCCTGTACACAGGAGATCCCCTCTGCCAGGTACTGTCGAAGCGGATGATTCTCCAGAGCGTTGAGGTTGTTGAGCCGCACATTCGATGTGATCTGGAATTCCAGGATCACATGGTAGTCTTTCAGTTCCTTCAGGACACTGCGCCCCTTCGCGGAGCGCAGATTGTGCATATAGAGGCCGTGTCCGAGCCGGATCTTCGGCATCTGCTGCCCGGGTGCGAGCGAATCACGGACACATTCGATACTGTGCGCGATATTATCTTTCTGGCTGTCATTTTCTCCCGCATGGATACGGATCACGAAATCCGGATCCTTCGCGCAGATCTTCACGATCTCCGAAAAGAGCGGCTTCAGCGTGATAATATCGTTGATCTCCTCTCCGACAAAGTCGCACCCGGCCACATAGGGATCCTGCGCCACGACTCTCAGCACCTCAAGATTCCGAAGCAGATAATCCTCCGGCGTCACCTGATCCTTCACGATCGTCAGCGGAATGCGTCGAATGGCAGCCAGGAAGCGCAGCATGACGCCCGTCTCCCGATAAACTTCCGGAAGGATCTCGTGCACCTCCTGCAGCATCTGCAGAGATTCATACTTCTTTACGAGCGTCGTGTCGCTGATCTCCGCGTATTGAATCCCCTGCTTTTGATAACCGCGGGCGATCCACAGCAGCTTATCCTGAAAAACGGAGTTGCCGTGATAAACGGGATTTTCCCCATCCTTTAACATCTGCCGGAGCGCGTTCCTGACGTCGTCATCCGGTATCCGGTCGATCCCCGTAAGGCGGATCTTCTCCTCCGATTCCTTTCCCTTGGCAAAAACGTAGCGATACAGGTAGACCTTCTCAAGGTTTGTGAAGACCGCCTGCCCGTCCTTTAATATCACCAGCGAAATGCGGATCTTCACGATATTCATCTCCGCGTTTGCCGGATTGTTCAGGATCAGGTCCGCAAAATTGATAAAAGTATTGTCATCGATCTTCCGATCCAGATATTTGCCGGTAAGCCCCGAATTGATAAATTGCTTCTCAACCTTCGAGCGGTGCGCCGCCAGACGGGTCTTCTGCGAATCTGTGAGCTCCAGCCCCAGCTTTTTCACATAATAAAGCGGATAACGGATCTGGTGGTAGATGCCGAGAGCGATCAGCACATCCGGTGACAGGTTACCGTTCATGTGCGTGTGGAGATCGGCACGGAACTTGTACTCGCGGGGAATGAAGGTCTTGAAAATCGTTTTTGACAGATCGAGTGTATAATCCTTCGTCTGACTCATCAAAGTCTTTGAGATCGAAGGAATCGAAGCCTTCAGTTCGATCCTTCCGTCCGGATAGATGTTGGCCACCTTCGTATTGCCCAGGCGGAAAATGTAGACTTCCTCATTATTTCCGTCGATATAGCACGGAACTTCCCCACGAATGACAAGCAGCCCGCTCTCATTTTCGGTGAGGGGCAGGCTGCACATTTTTGCAAGATTGCGGATCAAGTTTCCGGAATGATGATTCGGTGTCTCCAGTTCATAATAGAGCCGGCCCAGATCCTGATACAGATTTACGATAATATCTTTCTCGTTATCGAGAAAAAAACAGGTGAAATATGTCATGAATTCCTTTCGTTTCCTGTAATAAGCATCACTTAGAGCATCTTTTTCTTATGCAGATAGATCGCGATTGCCACGCAGATCGCGATCATGACCATGGCCAGGATCCCGAAACCGTGTGCCGTACGGGCAAGCGGCATCCAATCCGCATTTACATTCATACCGTAAAGTCCCGAGATCATCGTCGGTACCGCCGCGATCAGAGTGATAGACGTGAGTCTCTTCATGACTTCGTTGAGTCGGTTATCCATGACCGACGAGATCAGCGTTCTCGTACCATCAATGATATCCCTGTAGATCTGCGTCATTTCGATCGCCTGCTGGTTCTCGGTGATCGCGTCCTCGAGGAGCTCCGCGTCCTCCGGATACTGCTTCAGCCGCTCGTAGCGCGTCAGACGATTGAGCACGTTGCCGTTGCCTCTGAGAGATGTCGCAAAGTAGACAAGCGTCGATTCAAGCTCGTGCAGGTTAATCAGCGATTCCTCATCGGTTCCCTTATCGATATGTTCCTCGAACTCAACTCGCTTGTTGTCAATGTTGGTCAGCGCTCTCTGGTACAGGATCGCCGTACGAAGGAGGATCTGGTATACGAACCGAAGCTTCTTGGCTGTCGAAAAATCTTTTCCGTGACTGTGATGATAGTAGGCGAGGACCGGCGTTCCCTTGGCACAGACCGTCACGATGTGATCCTGCGTAAGAATAATACCAAGAGGAATTGTCGTATAACGCTCGTCACCGTGACGATTTTCCTTCGCGGGAATATCGATCAGAATCAGCGTATAGCCGTCATGCAGTTCGATTCGGTTCTTCTCTTCGAGGTCGACAGCGGCCAGGATATCATCTTCATCGATATCGAGCGCCTGCGAGATCCTCTGGGTCTCCTTATTGGTCGGTGCCGTCATCTCGATCCAGGTTCCGTCGCAAAGATCCTCGATCTCATCAGAACGGCTGAGAACACCGTCATTAGTCTTGTAAAAACGAATCATATCGAACCTCCTTATCTCGCATCGGAGTTTTTTCTTCCGTAAGTATAACAGCCTTTTGCGTTAATTAACAGTCTTTTTCGGTCTTAACAAGGAGCCACGCAAGTACATGGATCGCCTGCTGGAATTTCCCCTCCCGGATCAGAGCGTCGATCTCCTCCGGGGTTTTCTTCTCGATCTGCAAAAACTCTGTCGAATCGAGCTCCTGCGTTCCTACCTTGCGGCAATTTTTGGCCCGGAACAAAAAAGCGTAATTGTCTGCCTTTGTCGCGTTGGAAGGAACAGACAGCAGATGCGTCCACTCGTCGGAAACATAACCGGTCTCTTCAAGAAGCTCCCGCTTCGCGGCGGCAAGCGCGTCCTCAACCGGGATCTCCTTTCCGGGGATCAGGCTGATCTTCTGCCCTCCCACCGTCTCGATACCGCCTGCCGGAAATTCATTCGTGATCTCGCGGATCCCATGCCTGTATTGCTTCTCGGTCAGGAAGTTTCCTTCTTCATCGGACGCGGCGATCACCACATAACTGTGGCAGCTGTAATTGTAATATGGGCCGAACTTCGTACCATCGGGCATCTCATATTCGACCGCCCGAAAATCCATCCAGGAATCCTGTACGAGATGTTCCGTATGAACCGGTTTCCATGTAAGTTCCTCAAATTTCTCCTCTGCCATATATTTTCA
>JAXJTA010000106.1:0-10595 GCA_036309825.1 Eubacterium sp.
GCGTTACGCCGTCGAGAGCTGCCTGCGCGCAGATCGCAGATGCCGCGCCGCCGGCACCCAGAATGGTGATTTTCTTGCCATCCGCGCGAAATCCTGCCTCTTCGCAGGCGCGGAAGAAACCGATCCCGTCGGTAATGTGTCCGGTCAGGTGTCCGTTATCGTTGACAACGGTATTGACGGCACCGCTGATCGCCGCTGCCGGGGACAATTCATCCGCAAGCTCCGCCATGCGGTTTTTGTCCGGCATGGTCAGATTGAAACCGCGGATCCCGCAGGTGCGAAGCCCCTTTACGGCTTCCTCGAGCTTCTCTTCCCCGACATCAAAGCAGAGATAGACGTAATCCAGACCGAGCAGACGAAAAGAGTCGTTGTGCATCAATGGCGACAGGCTGTGTGCGACGGGACTTCCGAGAAGTCCCGTAAGACCGGTGTGACCGGTGATTTTATATGTGTTTTCCATGTGTTGCTCCTTGCTTTTTCTCCGGCCTGTGCGAAAGCATTTGCGGTTATTAGGAAGCACGTGCCGGCTTGTACGGTACTCGCGGGACAGATCATCCCGTGAGACAGACCCTGAATCATAAATATTATACCACACACAAGCATCGGCGATAAATCTTTCCTTGCGCGCAAAGTGTATAGCAGGATTAGACATTATGGAGTATTTATTGTATAATTAACGCAAATCGTGTTTTTCAGTACACGTCAGTGAAGGGGATTGAAAGATCATGTGGCCATTTGGCAGAAGAAAGAAAAAAGAAGAAGCGGCGATTGCCGAGACGATCGAAGAGACGGTAGGCGAGGCTGCAAAAGAGGCAACCGAAGAGTCGGTCAACGTGACGGTCGAAGAGGCTGCGGAAGAGTTGACCGAAGAGGCGGTCAACGTGACGGTCGAAGAGGCTGCGGAAGGGGCGGCCGAAGAGGTGGTCAACGAGTCGAGTGGAGAGACGATCGATGAAGCTTCCGAAGCGGTGAGTGACGGGGCGGTCGAAGAACCGGATGAGGAGTCGAGTGGCGAAGAGGCCGACGCGCTCGAAGAGACGACCGATGCGGCTGCCGGGGAAATGAGTTCCGCGGATCCGGAGAAGAAAAAGAAAAAGAAGAAAAAGAGCGACGAGAAAAAGTCGATCTATGAATGGACCCAGTCAAAGAAGGGCGGGCACAAGAACAAGGCAAAGCGGGCTCGGAAGGAAAAACGTCTCGTTGTCCTTAACGATGTCGTACTCGGCGCGGGAATCCCGAAGATCTGTGTGCCTGTAACGGGAAAAGACCGTGAAGAAATCATCGCGCAGACACAGGAAGCACTCCGGAGCGGCGCTGACCTGGTCGAATGGCGGGCTGATTATTTCGAACAGATCCGGGATCCGGAAGCGGCCTTACAGATCGTTGCCACAATGACCTATATCCTGCAGAATGTGCCTCTTTTGTTTACTTTCAGAACGGCGGAGGAGGGCGGCGTCATGCCGCTTAATGCCGGAGAATATGCGGAAATCATCCGATGGGCAGCTGCAGAGCCGAGAATTCCGATTATCGATATTGAAGGAAATCATGCAGAATTTGACGCGGAAGTATTGACGACGGAAGTGCATACCGCCGGAAAAAAAGTAATCGCGTCCGCACATTTTTTCAAGGAGACACCGAAAAAAGGTGATATGATGATAATTCTGGATAAGCTGGAGCGCACCGGAGCCGACATTATCAAGCTGGCCGTCATGCCTTCCGATGTAAAGGATGTGCTGAAGTTGATGGATGTGACTGCGGAAAAGGATGCGGCGACCGACAGACTTCTCATCACGATGTCGATGGGAGAACTCGGCCGTGTCACGCGCGTAAGCGGAAGAATTACCGGTTCGGTGCTTACCTTCGGTACGGCAGGCGCGGCGTCGGCACCGGGACAGATTCCCGTTGAGGAACTTCGAAGCATGATGCAGTCGCTTTGAGGCAATCAGCGACGTATTACTGAACGAAGTTTACGAAAAAAACGGAGTTTACGGATATGAGAGATTTTTTACTGAATTCAGAAGAACAGCTCGACAGAGAAGCGCTTGCTTTTTTGCAGCAGGAGGGACAAAAGAAGGGACTTCTTTCCTGCGAGTGGGTCCGCTTTAACAAGCGGATCAAACTTGCGTATTTCACGGATTCCCTGAAGACACTTTCGGAGCGGATGGAACGCATGTCGCTCGATGACATCTGCAACGCCGGCAAGAAGATCATCCGGATCATCGAGAAGCTGGAGGATGAGGAGCGCATCTCGCTGGAGAGCGCGGTCTGGGACCCGGACGGCATCTACATGGACACGGACGACAACGTTTTTCTCATCTGTCTGCCGGCAGCCCTTCCCGCGGAGACAAGGCACAGTCAGATCTATGTGAAGCGTGTCTACGCACTCCTCGAGGATATCGTATCGCAGCAGGAGGGCGGCGATATGGTCTGCCGCCAGATCGTTTATCAGAAGGAAAAGGCGTTCGGCAACTGGAATATGCTGATGAACGCTCTTGACCGCAGAGCACCGGAGGAGGACGAGGTGCTTGTGCTCAAGAGCATCAACACGCCGGAGGTCCTCACCTTCCGCGTGCATCATGAGGATTTTCGCATCGGTACAGACCCGGAGGCGGAAGGCCTTATCAAAGGTGTCGATACGATCAGTCCGCTTCACGCGATGATCGGCTGGAACGAGATCAGCTTCTTCGTGAAGGATCTGGGAAGCACCGGCGGCACCTTCGTGAACGACACACGTCTCACGCCGAATATGGAGGTTCCGATCGGACAGGGAACGGTGCTGCGGTTTGCCGACTGCACTTTTAATGTCGAATAAGCAGGAGTATTACTATGGACGATAAGAAATTTCATCTGGTAGTGATCGATACGGATTATAATTTCCTGCGGACTGCCGAGGCAGACATCATCCGCCGTTTCGCGCCGAAGGCCGAGATACAGATCATTACCGAACCGAAATATATAGAAGAATATTTTGCCGAGAAGAGAGAGATCGATGTGCTTGTGATCGATCAGAATTCGTATGGTGAATATCTGGAAAAACACAGCATCCGTCATGTTCTGCTGATGGCCCCGGAGATCCAGGTCGGCCGAACGTTTCCGGACAATGTCATGGTCATCATGAAATATATCCAGATGGATGAGGTCTATCGAAAGATCGATGAGTTCCTGACAGAAGAGAAAGCGGCACTCGAGGAAGCAGCGCGCGAAGAGAGCGGTGAGGATGACCAGCCGGTACAGCGCAATCCGAAGGTCATCGCCGTTTATTCCCCGATCGGGGGCTGCGGAAAGAGCCTTGTAGCGCTGGCGCTTGCGCGTAAACTAAAGAAGCTGGATCAGAATGTAATCCTGGTCGGCACCGATACGAACCAGAGCATATCCGTTTTTCTCCCGGACCAGAAACCGGCGTCGACGGATCTTGTCGATACATTGAAGAATCCGGGCGAGGATACTTACTGGACGATCCTGCAGAATATAGAACGCGGCGAGATCTCATACCTTCGTCCGTTTGACAGGACGCTGCCGGCCCTTGATATGAATACACAGGACTGGGCTCTTCTCATCAATATGCTCGTGGCAAAGCAGGACTTTGATTTCATCATTCTCGACGTCGGATCCGTCCTCGACCGCGAGACGGCGTCACTCCTTGCCAAGGCGGATACCCTTGTGCTCGTAACAGAAACGAATGAGATCGCAAACCGCAAGCTTCAGAAGCTTTTGAAGGATTCTGAACTTCTGCCGAAGTGTGAGTGTTTCCTGATCGCCAATGAATATCGCTCCGACGGAATGCGCATGCAGGGGGACGGTGTGTTCGGAACGATCTCGCCGTATCCGACCTGGCAGGAAGCATTGAAGGATCCGGTGTTCTACAGGATCGCGCTGGGCGTGACAGAGTAAGGAAGTTTGTCCGGCCCTCCGCGGCGCGGCCCACGCACTTTCAAGACAGGAGTATTGATGAGCAGCAGGAAGAAAGAAAAGTTAAGCAGGACACCGAAGGCAAAAAAAGGCTCGGCGGTTCTTATTCCGCTGGCAAAGATCAACGGGGAGCTGACGATCCTCTTCGAGAGGCGTTCCGCCCGGCTTCGCACGCAGCCGGGGGAAATCTGCCTGCCGGGAGGCGCGATCGAAGAGGGAGAAAGCGCAAAGAAAGCCGCTGTCCGTGAGACCATGGAAGAACTTCTGATTGCGAAGGATCAGATTGAGGTTCTCGACGCGATGGACAGCGTGGCCAGTCCGTCCGGTGCGCCGGTATGGCCTTATGTGGCAAAGGTCCGTCGTTATAAAGGCACATTTTCCGCGGATGAGGTAGACTCGGTGATCGCGGTCCCGTTGTCCGTCCTTCTCGCGGCGGAACCGGAGGTCCACAAGGTCGAGATGGTTCCCGTTCCGGGAGAGGATTTTCCGTATGACCTGATCCCCGGCGGCAGAGATTATCCGTGGCATCGGAAGGTGCGGATCATGTATTTCTACCGCCTGCCGAATCTCGTGATCTGGGGTATGACGGCCGATGTGATCCGGCAGTTTACGGAAGTCTACGGCGATCATTTCGAAAGAACGGGGAAGAAGCCGAAAAAGAAAAATAAAAAGTTTGCAAATGAAGGTTGACAAATCAACGGACATACAGTAATATAGTTTTTGCTGATTCGATCAGCAGCAAAGTGTGCGATTAGCTCAGCTGGATAGAGCGTTTGGCTACGGACCAAAAGGCCGGGAGTTCGAATCTTCTATCGCACGCGCAAAGGCACTTCCTTTTCGAAGGAAGTGCCTTTTTTCGTAACGGGTACCGAAGAATGCCTTTCTCAAGGGAAGGGCTGAATTTCGGCAGCGAAGAACCGGAGAATTCCGTTCGTAAGAAGAACGACTGATTTTACATAGGATTGGGCGATAGCAGATGAAATATGAAGTTACACAGGAAATGAAGGAACAGCTGAAGAGGGAAGTCCCGTCTCTGAAGCGGGAGATCCGGGTTCTGTACAAGAAACTGGATGAGAAGTTCGGCCTGAACGGAGCTGCCCTTCCGGTGACCTTCGGCTATGAGACGGATATGATCGGCGCCTATGCGCCCGGGGGAAAAACGGTGCCGGAGCATTTTCACTTCTCGCTGCTGTTCATGGGATATCTTCACGGCAATCATCTGCACCGGGAGGACAAGGTCGATATTTACCGTCATGAATACGCGCATTATATGCAGCATCACATTGCTATTCCGAAGGAGCACACCTGGCAGAAGGGAGACCATGGGAGTGCCTGGAAGTATTGCTGTTCTCTGGTAGGGGCGGCACCGAATGCCTCGTACCGTCTGGGACAGGGGCAGGAAAAACACGATTACGGGAAGGCATTGACGAATCCGTGGGCCGATCCGCACTACGCGCTGAAGGATCAGAGAAAGCGCGAGAAGGAGTACAGGGACAGCCGGAACCGGATCGTTCAGTACAGCATCGGCGACAGGGTGCAGCACCCGAAGTTCGGCGAGGGATGTGTGCTGGATCTGGAACAGACGGACAGCGCCGTCCGGCTTACGATCGACTTTTCCGGATCGGTGAAAAAGATCGATCAGAAGTGGCTTCTGAAATCCTCCTATACTTTACAAGGGCGATAACTTTCGTTAAGATGGTAATAAGTATTGCTGTTCTGTGGGGGGGCGGCAGAAGAAATTGCCAATATAGGGGGAAGTTTATATGAATCAGGAGAAGGAACCGCTCGTTAAGTTTCGAATTATTTTGCAGCATGTCGTTCGATGGATCGAAATGTGTCTGTCAGCATTTATCGCGTTTGCGGTCATCGTGATGTTCGTCCGAGTGGTACTGGCCCGTACCGGATCGATCTTCAGCGGGGACGTCACGGTAACGCATATACTGACCTACGGCATGAACCTGGCCGTAGGTGTCGAGTTTGCGCGAATGCTGTATCATCATTCACTGAACGCGGTCATTGAAGTCGTTATCTTCGCAACGGCCCGGCAAATGGTAGTCGAACATCTGGATCCGTATGCTACGCTGTTGAATGTGGCGGCGCTGGCTGGACTGTTTTTTATCCAGAAGTTCCTTTTGAAGCCGAAGACGGTCGCAGTCAAAGCGGATGAATCGGAGCCGGCTGTAGAATTCAAGAAACTGAAATGTGATGAGGAAGAGGTAGTAGAAGCGGAGAAAAAATCAGAATAAGGATCAGGGAACTTTGTTGAAACCCGATCAGACATAACGAAAAGTAACCGAACGGCAGCATCCGGTCACCCGGGTGCTGCTTTTGGGTATTAAAGGTATTGGCTGGTATCGCCTGGTATAGACGGGTATCGGCGGTGATGCGCGTTGTTGCTGTAGATCCGATTGGCTGCACACAGGAAAGGAGGACATCTCATGGAAGAAGTTTACGGATTCAGAGAAGCGGAAGAGAAGGCAGAATTGTTGAGACTGCTGAACGAAAGGCAGTATACACGATTGCGGCAGGCTGTTTCCGAAATGAACGAGGCGGATATTGCGTCGATCATGGATTCCATGGAAGACGAAGATTCACTGAAGATGTTCCGTATCCTGCCGAAATCACTGGCGGCGGACGTTTTTCCCCTGCTGGAAGTTGATGATCAGAAATACATCATCATGTCGCTGTCCGATAAGGAAGCATCGAATATCATCGATAACCTGATGGCCGATGATGCGACGGACCTTCTGGAGGAGATGCCGGCGAACGTTGTCAAGAAGATCCTGACGAATGCGCGGCCGGAAACGCGAAATGATATCAATCATCTACTGCGTTATCCGGATGATTCGGCGGGCAGCATCATGACCGTCGAGTATGTGGACCTTCGCGAGAATATGACGGTCAATGACGCGATCGAGAGGATCCGAAAGATCGGACTCGATTCGGAGACCGTCAATGTGTGTTATGTCCTCGACCAGCAGCGTGTACTGAAGGGAACCGTTGCGCTGCGTTATCTGCTGATCATGCCGCAGGAAGCGCTGATCGGCAAGATCATGAATGACAATGTCATCATGGTCAACACGATGACCGACCAGGAGGAAACGGCGCAGATGTTTCAGAAGTACGATTTTACCGTACTTCCCGTCGTGGATAATGAGGATCGTATGGTCGGCATCATCACCATCGATGATGTTGTCGATATCATGGAGGAAGAGGCAACCGAGGATATCGAGAAGATGGCCGCTATCATTCCGGGTGACAAGCCTTACCTGAAGGCCGGCATCTGGGAGACCTACAAGAAACGTATGCCGTGGCTTCTTCTGCTGATGATCTCGGCGACCTTCACCGGCGCGATCATTACAAAATATGAAAACGCGCTGGCTTCCTATGTGGTTCTGACCGCCTATATACCGATGCTGATGGATACCGGCGGTAATTCCGGATCGCAGGCCAGCGTTTCGATCATCCGTGGTCTGTCGCTGCAGGAGATACGGTTCTCCAATCTTCCGGAAGTCGTGTGGAAGGAGATCCGCGTGGCCGTCCTTTGCGGCGTGACACTGTCGGCTGCCAATTTCGCGAAGCTGATGCTCATCGATCACATTGCGGTAAACATCGCTCTGATCGTATGCCTGACACTGGTTCTCGTCATCTGCTTTGCCAAGATTATCGGCGCTATTCTGCCGATGGTAGCGGAGAAGATCGGCTTTGACCCGGCCGTCATGGCGAGCCCCTTGATCACAACGATCGTTGATGCTGTCTCACTGAGTATTTACTTTGCGATCGCGACGCGGATGCTGCACCTTGCATGACCGCTTCCGGCAAAACGTTTTTTCAAACGGCTGCGCACAGCGGCCGAAGATATGGTATACTGAAAGCAGTATTGACAGGAGGACTTTTATATGGGAAAGACATTCAAAAAAGTACTGGGCATTACGATCGGTGCCGTTGCCGCATGGACATTCGCGGTAAAACCGAGAATCTGGCACAAACCCGATCTCACGGAGATCAGAAGATATGATTACGCGCACAGAGGCTTCTTCAATCCGGAGAAAAAAATTCCGGAGAACAGCCTTCCGGCGGTTCGTTCCGCAATCGAACACGGCTATGGAATCGTTCTGGATGTGCGTCTCACAAGAGACGGTATTCCGGTCGTATTCCATGACAGCCGCCTTGCCCGCATGACCGGCCAGGAGGGAACGATCGAGAATACGATGCTTGCCGATCTGAAGGGCATGAAGCTCGGCGATACCGAAGAGACGATCCCAACCCTCGAAGAGGCTCTGAAGCTGATCGACGGACAGGTTCCGGTACTTCTGGATCTGCATGCGGAGAAGGGCAGCATCGACGCGCTCTGCGACCAGACCTGCGATGTGCTGGATTCGTACGAGGGAGTCTTTGCGATCCAGTCGATCGACCCGCGTGTCCTGAAATGGTATAAGGACCACAGAGACGAATATATCCGCGGCCAGAAGGTCAGCTTTGCGCACAGAAGCGGCAGCGGTATCAAGAGCCTTATCTGGGACTTCTTCTGCAGCAGCCTGCTGATGAACTTCATCGTTGGACCGGACTTCATCACGACCAATATCGATCATCGCCAGAATCCGAGCCTGTGGCTCTGCCGTCTGGTCTATCGTGTACCGAGAATGGACTGGATCGTCCGCACACTCGAGGATTACGAGCTCGTGAAGACCGATGGATCCACCGCGGTCTTCGAGGATATTGAACCGTAACCATAGATACATTCGTAAAAACATTTGCATAGAGAAAAACGCGCCGTCCGAGAGACAGCGCGTTTTTCCTTTCTATGTGGATCATGTCGTTCTCGTGTTTTCCGCGATCAGACAAGCTTCGCGTTCTCCGCGATATGCGGATTTCGCACTCTTCACGATCACACGAGCTTTGCGTTCTCTGCGATATGCGGATTTCGCACTCTTCACGATCACACGAGCTTCGCGTTCTCCGCGATCATGCCGCTCAGCACTTCGCGTACGGTCGAGCCCAGATGCTTCTGCTCGGGGCGGGAGAGCACGGTCGGATCGATCGGCGTACCGAATTCCAGAATGACATGAACCGGTTTCAGCCGCGGCAGATGTTTGTTCAGAATATCCGCGGTGTTGTTGATGGCAACCGGGATGATCGGGCAGCCGGAATTTGTGGCGATGCGGAAGCTGCCTTCGTGAAACTCAAGAAGCGGAAGCTCGGAATCCTGCTTGTTGCGGGTGCCTTCCGGGAAGATAAAAACGGATTTTCCGTCCTTGATATGTCCGATCGCTTCCTTCAGTATTCGCATGCCGTCCTTCAGATTGGTGCGGTCCAGGAACAACGCGGTGATCCATTTGAACCAGACACGGAAGATCGGGATCTTCTTCATGGAATCCTTGCCGACATAACCGGTGATGCCCGGCAGATAGATGTAGGTGACCAGAATATCGAAGATGCTGCGGTGATTGCCGATATACAGAACAGCCCGGTCCTTCGGAATATTTTCAAGGCCTTTTACGGTGATTTTTGTACCGGCGATCTTCAGGATGACGCCGAAGATCCATTTGATCATGACCGTTGCGGCCCTTGTGGGAATTTCCGGATTTTTCAGCCCGAGCAGGGCGAGGATTCCCATGACGGGCAGTGTCAGGACAAGATACAGAATAGCACAGATGACAGCTAAGATTGTACGTATCATCAATAACTCCTTCTCGTTGCGGATTGTAATAGTGACTGTGAATTTTGAACGGGGAGATTGTACGGATTTCAGTGCAATTTTCCCGCGCATCTGTTATTATATATTAGTATTGAGAAATCAGCAAGGAGCGAAGATGCCGGGGAGAACGGATGTGGAACTGAAATGTCGGGCAAAAATCAATTTAAGCCTTGATGTAACCGGAAGACGGGAAGACGGCTATCATCTGGTACGAATGGTTATGCAGATGCTGGAGCTTCATGATACGCTTCAGATCGAGAAGTCGGAGATCCCGGGGATCCGTCTGACAACGAATCGGCCGGGGCTCGTTGAGCCGCAGAATAATCTGGTGTATCGGGCTGCCGATATGCTGATGAAGGAAAAAGGTATTACAGAGGGGCTGGAGATCCGTCTGGAGAAAAGAATTCCCGCTGCGGCGGGGCTTGCCGGCGGCAGTTCCGATGCGGCTGCTGCTTTCCTGGGCGTCAATGAGATCTTTTCGCTTGGCTTTTCTGCGGAAGAGCTTTGTGAACGGGCTGTTAGGCTCGGAGCGGACATTCCCTACTGTATTATGGGCGGAACGATGCTGGCAGAGGGGATCGGCGAGAGACTGACCGCACTGCCGCCGATGCCGGAGTGCGTGATCGCACTGGCAAAACCGGATATTGATGTACCGACGCCATGGTGTTATAAGGAATTGGATAAGGCACCGATCACGGATCATCCCGATGTATCCGGCCAGATCGAGGCTTTGAAGGCACAAAATCTGGAAGGAATTGTAGAAAGATTCGAGAATGTACTTGAAAAGGTGACGATTTCGCGGTATCCTTTAATTCGAGAGATCAAGAATTACATGACGGAAAACGGAGCTGCAGGAACTCTGATGAGCGGAAGCGGCCCGACAGTTTTCGCGGTCTTCCGGGATAAAGAGCAAGCGGAAAATGCATGCAGGGGACTCAAGGAGTGCGGACTGGCGAAAGAAGTTTTTGTTACCAGACCGTATAGAAAC
>JAXJTA010000107.1:0-2332 GCA_036309825.1 Eubacterium sp.
AATACGAATCAAGAAGATTTCCGATTCATCCAATTCCTAAAAGCAACACTTTTCCCGAGATCATACATCGATCGCCGTCAAATTTCTTTCATTTCGATGCCCGGCATATCTTCCCGGCGTGGGAGGACAACAAATTTCCCTGAATCTTGCTTTTTCGTTGTCCCACCAGGGCTTCCCGGCGCGGGGCGACAACAAATTCCCCTAAATCTTGCTTTTTTGTTGTTCCGCGGCCGAAAAAAGAGATACCCCCCACACAGAGCTGATGATAAAGTATCATCCGTGTCTCCGCAGATAGGAAAGAATACCAGAGTTTACGTTGGGGTATTAGCAATCATGGAGACTCACAAATATATAATCCCATTGTCCCACCCTCAAGAGAAACATTATGGAATGAGGCCATCTGCCGATCGCTGCGCGGACGAGGTTACAGGCAGTCTTCCAGACCTTCCTGGTCGAGAATGACCAGTTCATGTCCTTCCACACGGATCAGTCCGTCGCTCACCATATTCCCGATCTCGCGGGAAAGGGACGGCCGGGTCACGTTCAGATAATCCGCCATCTCTTCGCGCGGCATGACTGCCACGCGGCTGCCCTTCCCCTGTCTCTCGATCAGAAAGCGGGCGATCTTCTCCCGGATGCTGGAGCTTCCGAGGATGCGGATCCGGCGGTTCATATTGTAGGTCTTCGTTGCGAAAATATTGAGCATATTGCTGCGCAGCACAAGTCCCGCGTAATTCTGCTCCTGGTCAAAGATCGCGCGGTCGATCACCAGCACGCGGCTGTCTTCCAGCGCCTCCGCGTACATATCGTAGTGCGGCAGATCCAGAAAAGCGTAGACCTCGGCAAAAACCTCTCCCGGCTTCTCGATCTGCGTGAGGATCAGCCTGCGTCCGCTCAGCGTGTCCCTCGCGACCACGACTGCACCCTCCAGAAGCACATATACTGCGCCCGGCTTGTCGCTCTCGCAGAAGACCATGCTGCCCTTTACAAAAACTTTTTCCTTGCTGTAGCTTGCCTTCAGAACACCTTCGATCTCTTCATCGGCAAGCCCTTTGAACAGCCGGGTGCGTCGAAGGATCTCCAATTCGTTACTCAAGGATCTCACCCTCATGTGTGATCGTTACAACTCTCCACGGAATGAACTTTCCGCTGTTCTTCAGCGCGTTCACTGCCGCATGCTCCAGACCGCCGCAGCACGGAACCTGCATTCTGACTACGGTCAGAGACTTGATATTATTTCTCTCGATGATCGCCTGCAGCTTGTCGGTGTAATCCCAGTCATCCAGCTTCGGGCAGCCGATCAAAGTCACATGGTTCTTGATAAACTCGTCGTGGAACGCGCCGTACGCGTAAGCGGTGCAGTCCGCAGCGACCAGCAGATTCGCGCCGTCAAAATACGGAGCAACGACCGGAGCAAGCTTGATCTGTACCGGCCAGTTCTGCAGCCGGCTCTGACGGCTCACCAGACCTGCCTGTGCCGGTGCTGCGTCTGCCATCGGCGCATGGCTGATCGCTCTCGCTCTGCTTCCCGGACATCCGTGACCTGCCTGCTCTGGAACCTCTACCTGCTTCTCATTAAGAATCTTCATCATGCGTTCTGCCTCCTTCTCTGCGTGCGCGTTCGGGTTGTACGTTTTTCCCTCTGCGGCAAGCTTTGCCTCAACCGCTGCCTGGTCGTAATCGACCGCTTCTCTCTCAATAATCTCGATCGCTCCGGTCGGGCAGTCCGGCAGGCAATCGCCCATGCCGTCGCAATAATCATCACGCGTCAGCTTCGCAACACCGTCAATGATCGCGATCGCGCCCTCATGGCACGCATCAGCGCAAAGTCCGCAGCCGTTGCATTTCTCTTCATGAATCTCAACAATTTTTCTGATCATCTCTATATCCTCCGCATTAATTAACATTAAATAACTGGTAATGGAAAAAACATTTTCACTGTCCCTACTATACTACCACAAGCCGGTATGGAATGTAACATATGTTACGCGAATACGGAATTCTCCATCGTGCAAAATTCTTGACAGTGTTCGCAAAGCAAGATAAAATATATTTTGTTGGAATACTTCCGACAATAATAATTTAATCATGTTCTTCAGGGCGGGGTGCGATTCCCCACCGGCGGTGACAGTCCGCGAGCCAATTGGCCGAACCGGTGTAATTCCGGTACCGACGGTATAGTCCGGATGAAAGAAGAGTAGAATGCTCTGGCGATGTATACACATTTTGCCGGAGTTTCTTTTTTCTCCAAGCAAGCATTTCCCTGAAACAAAAGGAGGAAAACATGAAAAACACATCCAAAACCACACCAAAAACCAAGCAGCGTACCAAC
>JAXJTA010000108.1:0-2480 GCA_036309825.1 Eubacterium sp.
GTATTTCTGCATTCCTCTTTGCAGATATTATACAGCTTCTGTGTGTTAGAACTATGTCGTCCTCCTACGACAATCATAGCATCTACCACGCGCGATATTTTTCGCGCTTCGGTCTGTCGCTCGTCAGTAGCGTTGCAGACCGTGTTAATAACATTCTCATAATAGCGCGTTTCCCTGAAAATTTCAACAATATCTTCAAATTTTGCTTTATTAAAAGTGGTCTGCGCTACCAGAATGGCTTTTTTCCCGTTCGGAATCTCGATTTTTTCCAGGTCCTGCTCATCTCGAATGACAAAAACAGGTCCTTTGGCCCATCCGACGATACCTTGTACCTCCGGATGATCGGGATCTCCGGCAATGATCGTCACAAGACCGTCTTCTCCCGCCTTCTCAACAATGCGGTGGATCTTCTTCACAAACGGACAGGTTGCATCGACGACTTCCGCGCCGAGCTGCTCCATTTTGTTCTGGATCTCTCTGGAAACACCGTGGGAGCGGATGACGATCGTTCCCCCGCTGACGGCTTCCAGTTCTTCCTCGGTACGGATGACACGAACACCTTTCTCTTCGAGCTGTCTGACGACAAATTCATTATGGATGATCGGGCCGTAGGTGCAGACCGGTTTCTTTCCGGATTCCGCAAGCTCCGTAACGCGGTCCACAGCTCTCTTTACTCCAAAACAGAATCCCGCGGATTCCGCCATGATCACTTCCATACAGTATCCTTTCTCCGTAATGTTTTTCCGCGCTGCCTTTGCTTATTGCAGTCCCATGCGTTCTTTTGCAAGGGTAACGATTGAATTGATGACCGCCGCGGCATTCATGTGCGAGGTGTCCAAAAGAACCGCATCCTTCGCCTGCATTAATGGCGAGTTTTCGCGATGCGTATCCTGATAATCGCGTCTTTCGATATCCGCCTCGATCGCTTTCAGATCAGCCGGTGTTCTCTTCTCAAAAAGCTCCTTGTAGCGGCGCATTGCCCTGGTCTTCACGCTGGCAGTCAGGAAGATCTTCAACGGCGCGTTCGGCAGAACGACCGTTCCGATGTCGCGGCCGTCCATGATCACATTGCTGTTTTCGGCGATCTGCTTCTGCAGCTCCACAAGTCTTGCGCGCACGTCCGCGTAGGCGCTCGTCTTCGAAGCAATCATCCCCGCTTCTTCCGTTCGGATCCGACTGCTCACGTCCTCCCCGTTCAGGTATACATGCTGTTCGCCGTCCTCGATCTTCAGCTCGATCTCAGCGCCGTCAAGCGATGCGGATACGAGCGCCTCATCATCCGTATCGATCTTTTGATCCAGGAAATACAGGCCCATGGCTCTGTACATCGCCCCCGTGTCCACATACAGAAAATCAAGCTTTGAAGCAGCCGCTCTGGCTACCGTACTTTTCCCGGCTCCTGCCGGCCCATCGATCGCAATCTGAAAACTCATAGTAATTCTTCCTTTCCGATCCGCTGATCCCGCGGATCCTTTCCCGTTCTTCCGTCCCTGCGAAAAAACGACTCAACTTACCGTAGATACCGTAAATAACCGAATAACATCAATAATCCGAATCACCTTCAATGGCTGTCCGGACTTCAGGGCTGTCCGTCCGCCGCAAGCGCCTCCGCAGCGCTGTGCGCCGTCGCCCAGGCGATCTGCAGATTGAAGCCTCCCGTTACCGCGTCGAGATCAAGCACCTCGCCCGCAAAAAACAGTCCCTTCACCTTTCTTGATTCCATCGTCGACGGATTCACTTCCTTGACGCGAATGCCTCCCTGTGTGATGATCGCTTCCTTGTAATCTCTTGTTCCCGTGATCGTAAACGGGAAATTCTTGATGGTATGAATAAATTTCCCGCGTTCTTCCTTCGTGATCGAATGGACCGGCGTTTCCCCGTCGATTCCGCCGACCGCAAGCATGACCGGACGCATTTTCGCGGGAAGAAGCGAAGGGATCACATTCTTGAATTCCTTGTTTTTCGCCTGTTCGAATTCCCGGAGTAGCCGCGCGTCAAGCTGTTCTTCCGTAAGCGCCGGCTTCAGATCAATAAAAGCCTCAAGTGGTCCTTCCTCCAATGCCTTCCCGATGTAGGAGCTTGCCGAAAGAGCCAGCGGCCCGCTGATTCCAAAGTGCGTGAAGAGCATCTCACCGAATTCGGAAAAAACTTTTTTCTTTCCGTAGGGGATCGTCAGCGTAACATTCTTGAGTGAAAGTCCCTGCATCTCGGGGATATAGGCCTCTTCTGTTACGAGCGGGACCAGCGCGGGGCGCTGTGCCTCCACCGAATGTCCCGCCTCCTCGGCAAAGCGGTATCCGTCACCCGTAGCTCCTGTCGTCCTGTAGGAAAGACCGCCGGTGGCAATGAGAACGGCATCGCCCGCAAAAGTGCGTCCGTCGGCAAGTTCTATGCCCGTTACCCGAAGCGGCGGAGCTTTTCTGTCTGCCGGATCCGCATCGGAATTATTCTCCGTCAAAAGCCTTGCGACTCTTGTGCGA
>JAXJTA010000109.1:0-7030 GCA_036309825.1 Eubacterium sp.
CTGGTCGATAATATCTACGCTCTTCTTATCCGGTCCCCACTTTACGGTGATAACCTTCTCAAAGAATTCATCCAGGTTTGTGCTCATTTCCTTTGCCTCCAAATATTAATTAGTATTCTTCACGGGTTCGTACGCCCCGTATGTATCTGGCTCCCGTCAGATCGTTGCAAGTGCTTTTTCTTTCGCGGCGATAATGGCATCGACATAATCCTGTCCGCTGCGGAATTTGGACTGATTGAAGATAAAGTCTTTTCCTGCGAAAATATTTACTCGCTCTGCCAGCAGTCTCTTCTTTTCATCCTTGATCGAGGTGACATCTACAACATTTGCCATTCCGATCGTACGTCTGTGAAGTTCTGTTCCGGCATAGCCCGCGGTATCATTCAGGATCGACGCAAGATAGTACTCTCTGAATCCTTCGACCTTCGCCATCGGTTCGGTAACAGCCTCATCATAGGTTTCTCTGAACTTTTTGACGAAGAGATCGATGGTATCTTTAATTGCTTCGAGACACCACTTGCAGAAAGGCTCGTCGTCGGTGGATAAACCATTGTCATACGCGAAGATCATATTGGCAACGACATTTCCGATATCATATCCCATGGGAGCAAAGGTTCCGAATTCGCAGTCAAAAATCTTTGTGGCATTTTCCTTTACAAAGACGGATCCTGTATGGAGATCTCCATGCAGAAGGGCCTGCGCATTTGTCATGAAGTTGAATTTCAACTTTGCGACTTCAAGATGCAGCTTCTCATCTCCGTAAAGCTCCTTCTCGATGAACTCACGATTCGGCTCATAAATATTATTTCTGTCCGCGCCGAGATACGGCTCCATGAGAACGAGTTTCTCGGTAATGTCATCGAGATCCGGTGTAATAAACTTCCTGGTGAGTTCCTTCTTCTCCTTATGGTCCATTACAACATCGCTGGATAACAGCAGCGTCTTCACCATAAATGTCGAAATATCATCGGCAAATCGCGGGAAAGTCTTGTGCTCCAGCATCGCATCACGCATGACCTCATAGTCACTGCAATCCTCCATACCGCACGCGCTCATCGTCATATCATAGAAATAAATATGCGGCACCATGCCCGGAGCCATCTTCTCCTCCAGCTGAAGGATCTCGGACTCCTGTCGGTTGCGGTCCAGTGAAGCTGTCATGTCCTCGGAGATCCGAAGTCCCATACCCGCCTGCTTAATATAAATGCTGTGTCCCTTTCCGTCCGTTACGCGGCATACATGATTAAGATTGCCGTGGGATCCGGGGATCTTCGCTGCCATTGTTGCTTCATCCCAATCGATCTCACCCTTTGTCTTGAGAAGTGTGTACTCGATAACGACCTTCTCCGTTGTCTCCGGATCAGACTCATTGATCATCAAAAAATACTTGGAAAAATCCGACATATCTATGCCTCCGCTTTGTTAATTGCTTTGTTTATTGCTTTGTCAATTCGTTTTTCTTATTTCTGTTTCTTAATTTGTTCTTTTCAGATCGCTCTTCTGATCAGTCTTCCTTCTTGGAAGCGTATGCTGCGATCAGCGCCAGTGCAAGAACCGCACCCTTTACCGCCGGAAGAACATAATAAGGAACAGCCAGGATCGTAAGTCCGTTCTCCAGTGTAGATACAAGAGCCGAACCAACAAGTGTACCGATCGCATTTACTTTCTCCGCGCCGCCGACCGTACGTCCTACGAATACAGCTGCCAGAGAAGGCATCAGGTAGTTATCACAGCACATAACCTGTGCGGAGCTTCCACGGGAAGAAACCAGAATTCCGCCGATGGCGATAAATACTGCGGTGAGCATACCTGCAATGTAACGATATTTCTTAACATTGATACCGGAGAGCTTTGCAGCCTGCTTGTTTCCGCCCATTGCGTAAAGGAAGCGGCCGTGCTTTGTGTATGTCAGGAAAACGTGTGCTACGATAACACAGGCGAACATGATGATGATGATCCACGGAGCACGTCCGATCGCGGAGAAGCTTGCGCCAAGCTGTGTTCTTGCCGGAGCTGCGCCCCAGGATGTTTTCATACCTGTGGATACTGCGCCGCCGCCGATATACCACTGGCCAAGTCCCTGATGAACGAACATCAGTGCACATGTGGCAAGCATATCCGGGATCTTGCAGACCAGGATCAGGAACATGGTAAGCTGATACATAACCAGCGTAACAACGATGCTGAAAATAACCGAGCCCAGCGTGTTGAATCCGAACCAGAGATAAGCGGATACAAATGCGTAGGCAGAGCAGCTTGCCAGTGTCGCCGCTGACATATCAAAGCCATCCGGTGCCATGGTTACGGTTGCGGCAATACCAAAGACAGTGTTGATCGCCATTGCTCGTAAAATATTGATCATGTTGCTGCTTGATGCAAAGGCAGATCCACTGATTGCCGAAAATGCAAAAAAGCAGATCACAAGGGTGATGACAGCAGCCCAGCTGATCAGGAATTTCCCTATTCTAAAATCTTTTTTCATTACTGCGGACTTTGCGTTCATATAAATATCCTCCGGAATCTTTTCAGTTTTTATTCCTACGCTTCCCTGGCTTCCTCTTTACCACCAACGGAGTAGTTCATAATACGGTCATCGCTTGCCTCATTCGGAGAAAGCTCTGCGACGATTCTTCCACTGTACATAACATAAATTCTGTCTGCCAGTGACAAGAGTTCTGAGTTTTCACAGGTTGCGTAGATAACGCCTTTTCCCTGTTTCGCAATGTTGTTGATCAGGCGGAAGATATCCTGCTTGGCACCTACATCTACACCTTTTGTAGGTTCGTCAAACATATATACCTCGCAATCGGCAGCCAGCCATTTTCCAACCGCGACCTTTTGCTGATTTCCTCCGGAAAGATTGGCAACCTTCTGTCTGATCGACGGAGTCTTGATTCCCAGTTCTTTCACATACCGTTCCGCATTTTCTTTTACTTTCTTTCGATTAATAAACGATAATGTACAGAAGTCGGCAAGATTTGCAGCAGACAGATTGAAGGATACGTTCTCCTGTACAAGAACGCCTTCTTTTCTGCGCTCTTCCGGTACAAGGGCGATGCCGTCCCGAACAGCCTGTGACGGATTCTTGATCTTTAATTCCTTTCCGTTCAAAACGACCTTGCCGTCTGTTCTCTTGTATGCTCCGAAGATCGTCTTCAAAAGTTCCGATTTCCCGGCGCCGACGAGTCCGGCTATGCCGACGATCTCGCCTTTTCTTACATGTAGTGACACGTCATTTATTTTTCCATCTGCACCGGACAAATGCTGAACATCGAGAATGTCTTCGCCGACCTCGCAATTTTCCTTCGGGAAGTTTTCTTCAAAGGAACGTCCGAGCATTTTTTCTACGATCTCATTCGTTGTCGTGGCCTTGGTAATCGGTTTATTATCAACGATCTGACCATTCCGCATAACAGTGTAGTTTTCGCAAATTCTGAGTATCTCATCCAGTCGATGAGAAATAAAAATAATCGCAATGTTCTCTGTTTCTTTTAATCTGTTTACAATTGTGAATAATTCTTCTGTTTCTGTTGTTGACAGCGGCGCTGTCGGCTCATCCAAAATAAGGAAGTTGCAGTCCATCCGCACCGCTCTGGCGATCAGGATCATCTGCTTCTGTGCCAGTGACAGATCCTGTACCAGGCTTCTCACATTAATACCCTTTACATTCAGTCTGTCCAAAGCTTTCCTGGCTTCTTCCCGTACATGACGCCAGGGCATGTTGACTCCCTTGCTCATTACCAGTTCATTGATCATAATGTTCTCTGCCACAGACAGAGTTGGTACCAGTGCCGTATCAACCTCCTGATATACGATCTGGATACCAAGCTTCTTGGCATCTACCGGTGTGCGGATTTCTTTCTTTTCACCATTCAGCAGAACGTCACCGGTGTAAGTCGGATTTGCTCCCGCAAGGACCTTCATCAATGTGGATTTTCCCGCTCCGTTCGCACCTACGACGGCACGTATTTCTCCTGTGGATACGGAAAAATCAACATTATCCAGCGCTTTTACGCCCGGAAATTCGATCGAAACACCCTTTGTTTCCAATGTTATTTTTGCCATATTCGCTCACTTTCCTGTCTATTATGTATAGGAAAGGCGCCGTTTTGATCCGGCGCCTTTTAAGCTCATCCATCTCTGTTTCATGAGGCAAAACGCCTCATAAAACATTCAATTTATCAATGGATCAAATCTTTTGGCATCCAATCTGCCTCTGACAGATAATCAAGGTTACCGTATGTCTCGCCTGCAATATCGCCGAGATTCTCTACGGTCGAATCTGCTGTCAGCTTTGTAGCCTCGATTGCAGAGCCGGGAACTTCAACAACATCTCCGCCCTTTGTTCCATCTGCCGGATTGTAGATGTCTTCATAGTCATCTGCCATCTCCAGGAAAAGGATACGCATCGCGATCTCACCGTTTAAGGTCCAGTCTGTAGTTCCTGCTGCAGTCCAGATCTCCGGATGTGTCTGCATGTTCGTTACATCAACGTTATCAATATCTACGGAAGCCATCGGAAGTGCATCGCCGTTTGTTCCGTTCATGTTATCATTCTCCATGATTGCGTTGTATACGCCCTGACCATAGAGATCGTAATAAGAAATGATTCCATCAACGTCTTCACGTTTTACTGTCTGCAGATAAGCAGCTGTAACGGTATTTGCGGAATCTACGGAATCCTCAAGAGGCTGGACCTCACCAACTGTCTCGATTTTTCCTGCTTCCTCATATTCTTCCCAACCTACTTCACGTCTGTCGAACGGGCTGTTGTAGTTCGGGCCTCTCCATACCTTGATCAACCTAACCGGACCGGACTCGCCTCTTGCTTCCTTATCGGCGATCATCTTATCAAGAAGTACGGTAACAAGGGAGCTGTCCTGCTGGAACATCTGTGTTACGCCATCGATCTTCTTATATTCACCATCACTGTAGAACTGAGTATCGAATGTTACAATGCTCAGATCCGGATACTGCTCATGAACCTGATTCAGGAACTCATAGGAGCCATCCTGGTTGCCATGGCTGACGAGGATTCCGTCATATCCTGCCTGTGCGCATGTGTTGATCGTATCCTGCCACTTATTGAAATCACCGTCACAGAAGAAGAAATCAAAGCCTACGCCCATCTTCTGGCAGAGAGCATCGCAGGAATCCTTCCACATCTGGAAAATAGTTGCAGACGGAAGAAGCATGATATAAGCGACTTTCTTTCCCGCTAACGGATTATCAACAGATGCCGTCTCCGTTCCGGACGTCGCCTCAACAGATGTAGCTGCGGAAGCGGCTGAAGACGATTTTGCTGAAGAATCGGCTGCGCTGCCACATGCACCAAGTCCAAATGTCATGGTTGCGGCAAGTGCGATGGCTACCATTTTTTTCAATTTCATAAAAAGTCCTCCCTTCTTTACTTTCGTTCATATTTTCGAAAGTAAATGTATTATTGTTTTTACTAAACGGCCGTCCTGATAATTAGATAATAGTTTGTGTTTTATTATATGTCAATCGCTATTGTTACTATTTACTAATTTTACATTGTTTAGTTCCCGCTTTTGTTCATATTTGCACTATGAAATGTGCAGCACAACCTATTTATCATTCTATATGTTTTATTTTCCATGAATCCCAGCCATTTCTTATATGTACTTTTCCATCGCCATTTACTTGCGTTTTATTCAATCATTAATTAGTTTTAGTCCGCATTATATCTATTTGTCTAGTATTATAGTTTCATTTTTACTAAATCTATTGTTTTTCATATCATCCGGCGATATGATAATAAAAGATCAAACAGATCGAATTCACCTTATTGTAAAATGCCTATCAGGTGGGAAAGCTATGACAATTAAAGAGATCGCACAAAAAGCAGGCGTGTCGCCGGCTGCCGTATCAATCGTTCTTAACGGTAAGAAAGGTGTCAGCGAAAGCACGCGGATAAAAATTCAAAAACTGATCGAAGAAACAGACTACGTGCCGACCCAGCGGGTTCGTTCCTCGTCCCGCACGATCATTTGTCTGAAATATGTAAACAGAGGCGTTTTTGTAGAGGAAAATGAAGGATTTGTCTCTGCGATCGTTGATGCAATGGGCGAATACTGTCGAAAAAACGATCACAAAATGATTATGGCGCAGCTGAAGGGAGATGTCCGCTCCAACATCGAAGAAATTGATTTTTCCGGCATCTGCGGAGCTATCGTTATCGCTTCCGAGCTGCCGCCGTCCATGTACGAGGATTTAAATCAGATCCCTGTTCCATTTGTCGTTATCGATAATATGATGCCGGGTACGAATTACTCCTGCGTAGGTATCGATAATGCGGAGAATGTCTATACCGCGCTGAAATATTGCAAAACATGCGGTTATCAATCCATCGGTTACATTAGAAGTTCATATTTTTCGGAAAACCTGACGGCAAGAGGTGAGGCGTGGCAGAAATATGCATCTACTCTGAAATTAAATCCCATCCCGGAATATGTATTTTCTGTAGGTCCGACTATGTTAGAGGCTTTTTCCGATCTAAATCAGCAATTGCAGGGCCGGAAGAAGGAAGACCTGCCGGAATGTTTCTTTGTCGATAATGATACGATCGCGATCGGCGCCGTACGTGCCCTGCAGCAAAACGGTTTCCGAATCCCGGAAGACATCGGGATCATCGGCTTTGATGACATCCCCTTTGCGACCGTCAGTGCGCCGCCACTTACGACGATCCGTGTTCAGCGTCAGACGATCGGGCGCCAGGCTATCCGTCAATTGCTGCATATTCTGCGCGATCCCGCCTCGACACCGGCAAAAACCGCCTATGTCGGCAAACTGATCATCCGTGAAAGCATGTCTGAAAAAGGCCGGCAGCCAAAGAAACCGGAAGCAGCATTATAAATGTTCTCTGAAATGCAAAAAATCTCCTGTTTCCAGGAGATTTTTTTGTACTGTATTAATTAATATTTTCGTACGGATTTTAGTACAGCTTCGCGCCTGCCGGAATGTGATCGTCGACCATCAGCAGATGCAGCTCTTCCTCACCATTTCTCTC
>JAXJTA010000110.1:0-11673 GCA_036309825.1 Eubacterium sp.
CGAGGGAGACGGCTGAAAGGGCACTGGTCTGCAGTGACCCGGAAACGGTAGCGGACTATTATATGGAAAGTCTGCGCCATGAAGAACAGGAAAAAGTCTTCTGCATGATGCTCGATACGAAGAACCATTTTCTCGGGGATGTCTGTATCTCGACGGGAACGGTCAATACATCGCTGATCTCCCCGCGGGAGGTCTTCATAGCGGCTGTACAGTATCATGCGGTTCATCTGATCCTTATTCATAATCATCCGAGCGGAGATCCCGGTCCCAGTACCACGGATCTTCGGATCACCGAACGTGTGGCGAGAGCAGGGGAGCTGCTCGGTATCACGCTGGTCGATCATATCATTATCGGAGACAGATGCTACGTCAGTTTACGGCGTGAAGGCATCCTGAAGGAGGGTCTGCATACACAATAAAGGGGTCTGATTCGGATGTTTCAACATCACGTGTTCGGTGTCGATATGGGCACCGGTACGGTCAAAATATATGACGGCGAAAACGATGCGATCACCAAGGAACGCAATATGATCGCCGTTCGTGAAAAGGATACGGTCTTTGCGGTCGGCAATGAAGCCTACGAGATGTACGGAAGAACACCTCAGAACGTAGACATCATCAAGCCGATCAGCAATGGCCGTATTAATGATGTCCTGATGATGGAAGCTGTTCTGCACACGCTTCTCCGGAGATGCTCCGAAAATGCGGGGTACAGCCCCGTGCTTTACTTTTCTGTCCCGATGGACATGACGGAGATCGAGCGAAGAGCCTATTCCACGATCGCCAGAAAAGGGCGTTTTCGCCGTGCAAGGGTCCTGATGGTGGAAAAACCGATCGCCGACGCGATCGCGCTGAAAATACCGATCTATCACACCCCGGGAACGATGCTGATCAACATGGGCGCGGAGAGTACGGAAATTTCGATCATTGCCGATAAACGTGTGATCATCAGTCAGGTCATCCCGATCGGCGGCGCGCATTTCACCGATGCGATCGCGGCGGGCGTCCGAAAGAAAAACAATCTCTATATCAGTCATCGCACCGCGCAGAGGCTGAAATTTACCCTGACCGATCTCGGCAGTGACATCGGTGAGGGCTGCAAGGTTTTTGGAATCGATGCGGAAAATGCGCTCCCTCGAAACGGTATCATATCCAACTACACGGTTTCGAAGAGCGTCAGTGATGTCATGCTGAATGTTGCGGAACAGATCAAAAGGATCCTGGAGAGGATCCCACCGCAGATCCGTGTCAATGTGCAGGAAGAGGGAATCTTTCTGACCGGCGGCAGTACGCACATCCCGGGAATTGACGAGTACCTTGCGGGATATCTGGAATGTCCTGTCAAAGTATCACAGTATTACGAACTCAGCACGATCTCCGGATTGAAGGAGATCATTAAACATACCGAAATGCAGCACTGGGCAACGACGCCTGGAAAGAGCAAGGGCATATGAAGAAAAGAAAAGGATATCACGTAAAAAGTAAATATCTGCTTGCGATCCTGACGATCGTCTGTATCAGCCTGATCTCACTGACCGTTACGGAGACGGTAAGTATCACGCCGATCCGTGAGGCTGCCGGAGTGCTCATCGTTCCGATGCAGTCGGGAATCAACAAGATCGGTGACTGGATCAACGGTCAGCATATCGGCAGGAAAAGTGCGCGCGAACTGGCTGAAGAGAACGAACAGCTGAAAACACGCATATCCGAGCTTGAGGAACAGAATACCGTTCTCACACAGAATGAGCAGGAGCTTAATGATCTCCGTGCGCTCTACAACCTGGATCAGGGCTACACGGGTTATGATAAGGTAGCGGCAAGCGTTATCGCGAAGGATACGGGAAACTGGTTCAATTCCTTTACGATCGACAAGGGCAGTGACGACGGAATAACCGTGGATATGAACGTGATCAGTGCCGGCGGCCTGGTCGGTATTGTGACCGCCGTGGGAACGAACTGGGCAACCGTGCGTTCGATCATCGATGACGGCAACAGTATCAGCGGAATGATTCTGTCAACGTCTGATCCATGCATCGTAAACGGCAATATGGATCTTATGGAAGAAGACAAGATGTCCTTCGGAAACCTGACAACGGACGCTGATATCACACCGGGAGAACAGATCGTCACTTCCAATATCAGTGATAAATATCTTCCCGGTATCCTCATCGGCTATATTGATTCCATTGAGGATGATTCCAATCACCTGGCAAAAACGGGCTACCTGATCCCGGCGGTCGACTTCCATAATATCCAGACAGTTCTCGTGATCAAACAGGTAAAGGAGAGCGGCGCTCAATGAAAAAAAACTTCAGTATTTTTCTGATGATCGTCATTACTTTTTTGCTTCAGTCGACGTTTCATCAGGTACTGCCTTCATCGTTGATCGTACCGAACCTTCTGCTGATCCTCACTGTATCGATGGGGATCATGCGGGGGAAGAAGTCGGGAATGTGGGTCGGTTTTATATCCGGCCTGTTGACGGACCTCTTCTTCGGTACATATTTCGGATTTACGGCTCTTATATATATGTATATCGGATATCTGAACGGATTCCTTTTCAAAATGTTCTTTGATGAGGATTTCCGCATTCCCATGTTTTTCGTTGGAATCAGTGATCTGGTGTACAATATTATTTTCTATATCGTACATTTTGCTTTGCAGGGAAAAGGCGGCTTCGGAAAGTTTTTCCGGACGACGATCCTGCCCGAAGCCATCTGCACCGTGATCTTTACGATTCTCTTTTATGAGATTTATTTCGCCATCAATAAGAAGATCCATGCCGGCGAACAGGAGGAACAGCAATCACCTTGGTTAAGAAGATAATCAAAGCTTTTCAGAAATTTTTCAGCCACAGACTTCGCGTTCTTGTCAGCATTTTTCTGGTTATGTCCCTTATCCTTGCGGGCCGCCTCTACAAGCTGCAGATCATCGACGGAAATACGTATTCGGAAAATTTCATCATGCGCACGACCAAGACACGTACCTTAAAGAGTACCCGCGGTAATATTTATGATTGTTACGGACGCGTGATCGCATACAATAAGCTGACAAACGCTGTCACGATCGAAGACAACGGTACCTACAGTACGACGCGTGAGAAAAACCTTACCCTGAATGGGGAAATCTATAAGCTGGTACAGATGATCCGCGAAAAAGGGGACACACTGAATAATGATTTCCATATTACCCTTGACGGAAACGGAGATTTTGTTTTCGATACCGAGAATGAGACAACGATCGATCGATTCCGTGCCGATGTATTCGGTTACCGTACAATCGATGAGTTAAATGAAGACGAGGCAGCTGCCACCGCCGGAGATATTATGAATGAGCTCGGCGGTGCTTATCGTTACGGGCTGTTCAATGAGGATCGTCCTTACTCCGAGGAGGAGCTGACAGAGCACGGACTGCCTCTCGAATTATCCAACCAGGACATGCTGGACATCATTACCGTGCGGTATCAGCTGAGCCTGATCAGTTACCAGCGGTACATGTCCGTGACGGTAGCTTCCGATGTTTCCGATGAGACCGTTGCTGCGGTCGAGGAGAACAAAGAGGAACTTCCCGGCGTAGATATTTCCGAGGATTATATCCGTGTATACAATAACCCTTATTCCATGTCTTCTATCATCGGTTATACGGGAAGTCCTTCCGCGGAAGAACTTGACACCCTGATGGCGGAGAGTGATAAGTATTCTTCGAGTTCAATCATCGGTAAAGCCGGAATTGAACAATACATGGAGACAACGCTGCAGGGAACGGACGGCTCGGAGCAGGTTGTTGTAGATAATCTGGGACGAGTTCTGGAAGAGGATGAAGCATCGCTTGTGGAACCGGTACAGGGAAATAATGTCTATCTTACCATCGACTCCGAACTGCAGGAAGTCGCGTATCATATTCTGGAACAACGTCTGGCCGGCATTATTCTGACCAATCTGGTCGATGCAAAAACGGTCGTTAAGGATACAGAAAACAATGATACCGTTTCTATTCCTTCCTATGATGTTTATAATGCGTTTATCGGCAATAATATTCTGGATATGTATCACTTCGATGAGGAGGATGCTTCCGATACGGAGAAAAATCTTTACAATGCGCTCCTTGCGCGGGAAGATGAGATACAGAACTGGTATATGACGGAGCTGACAACACAGGGTGCCGCTGCCTATAAAGATCTTGGCGATGAGCAGAAGGCATATTTTGACTATATTATCGCGGATTATCTGGTTGATCAGACGGGCATCATCAATACAGCCGTAGTGAACCGTAAGGATCCGATGTGGACCGGTTATTTCACGGACGGAACAGTCAGCCCGCGTGATTTCCTGTATTACGCTGCCAACAGCGACTGGATCGATCTGACCCAGCTGGAAGGAATGGATTCCGATTATCTGACAACGGATGAGATCTTCAATGCGATCCTGAATTACCTCACCGAAAATCTGGCAGGTGAAGAAGCCTATGACAAGCTTCTGTACAAATATATGCTTCTCGATGATGTGATCAGTCCGCAGCAGCTCTGCATAGCACTATACGACCAGGGCGTCATCAGTACCGAAGACGGAATGTATGACCGCGTGGCAAGCGGCGAAATTCCGCCGTATGAATTTATCACATATAAGATCACCAGTCTGGAACTGACTCCGGGCATGCTGGCACTTGATCCGTGTGCCGGTTCGATCGTTGTGACCGATCCGTCCACCGGTGCTGTACGCGCCTGCGTCTCTTATCCGGGTTATGATATCAACCGTCTGGCCAATACGATGGATACCGCTTATTATAACAAGCTCCTGAACGACGCGTCCACGCCGTTCTATAATAAAGCGACCCAGCAGGTAACAGCGCCGGGATCGACCTTTAAGCCGATCATGGCCGCTGCTGGCCTGACGGAAAATGTGATCAATGATGACTCGATCATCGACTGCCGCGGCGTCTTCGGTGAAGGCTTCCTCTCGGAATCGGACCAGGTAAAATGCTGGTACACGAGCGGACACGGCAACCTCGACGTGTCGGGCGGTCTGGCAAATTCCTGCAACGTTTTTTTCTGTACCGTCGGCTGGCTCCTTGGAAAGGATGCCGATGACACTTTTGTTCAGGATCAGGCGCTCAGCAAAATACAGCAGTATGCCGCGGATTTTGGTCTGGACAGCAAGACCGGCATTCAGATCTCGGAGACTGAACCACACATTTCCGATGATCTGGCAATCCCAGCGTCTATCGGACAGGGCACGCATCAGTTCGCGACAGCGCAGCTGGCCCGCTATGCTGCGGTTCTTGCGAATCGCGGAACGGTTTACGATCTGTCCCTGCTCGATCATGTAGCGGATCCCGATGGCAATGTGCTGGAAACCTTTGCTCCGAAAGCGGAGAAACAGACGGCCTTTGCCGACAATGTATGGAGTGATATTTATGCCGGCATGGAAGGCGCCGTCTCCAATGATACCGTGTGGACACGCTGGGATGGATGGAATCAGGGAATCACCCTGTACGGAAAAACGGGAACAGCTCAGGAATCGGAACTTCGCCCCGACCATGGTCTCTGGATTGCCTTTACACACAAGGACGGAACAGAGGGAACCACGCAGCAGGACATTGCGCTTTCCATCCGCATACCTTTCGGCTACGCATCAAGAAATGCATGCCTTGTCGGAAGAGATCTGCTCAACTATTACTACGGAATGATCGATGAGGGTTCGCTCATTAACGGACAGGCGGCTACCGGTGACGTTACAAGGGTGACAGTGGAAGACTGACCATCGGGTAATAGCGATAAGTACAGAACATCACGGAGTTTACGTTAAATGTTAAAATTATACAAACTCAGAGATTACAATTTCAGACTTGTCATTCTGCTGGTGATCACGACGGTGATCGGTGTCATGCTGGTCAATTCGGCAGATTCGTCTCTTAGGAACAAGCAGATCTTCGGTATGTTCCTGGGATTATTTGTCATGGTCGTTGTTTCATTGATCGATTACAGCTGGATCATGCGTTTCTATACCATCATTTATCTGGTCAATCTGGTAATGCTCATCATCGTTATCATCTTCGGCGTTGCGACGAACGGCGCGGCGCGATGGGTGAACATCGGCGGTTTCCAGTTCCAGCCGACAGAACTGTCGAAAATCATGGTCATTGTTTTTTTGAGTGCCTACTTTATGAGACATGAGACCGACCTCAGTGAATGGAAGACGATCTTTCGATCGATCATCGTTATCGCCGTTCCGCTTGTTCTGATCCTTCGTCAGCCGGATCTGAAGAATACGATCACGCTGTCGGTGATTTTCACGCTTCTGTACTTTGCAGCCGGTCTCAGTTACCGGAAGATCGGCATTATTCTGGCAATTGTAGTTCCACTCGTCCTCGGAATATTTCTGCTGATCACACAGACCGATCTGAAGATCGTCGATGATTATCAGAAAACACGTATCATGGATTTCATTAACGCGGAGGACGATGATTATTCACAGTCTTCGATGCAGCAGGATAATTCGATCATGGCGATCGGTTCCGGCCGTCTGACCGGCAAGGGACTGAATAACAATCAGGTTTCTTCCGCGAATAAGGGAAATTTTGTCGCGGAGATCCAGAATGACTTCATCTTTGCCGTGGCGGGAGAGGAGCTTGGCTTTGTCGGCTGCGTGGCTATACTGATCCTTTTGTTCCTGATCGTGCTGGAATGTATACGGACAGGGCAGAAGGCAAGAAATTTGTCCGGAAAACTGGTATGTACCGGCATCGGTTCACTCGTTGCTGTGCAGAGCTTTATCAATATATGTGTAGCTACGGGCCTGATGCCGAATACGGGAACGACACTTCCTTTTGTCAGCTACGGTCTGACCTCGCTTGTCAGCCTGTACATCGGCATGGGTTTTGTCCTCAATGTCAGTCTGCAAAAACGTACGGATAACGGAGGTATACTCTTAAGTGAAGAAGAAATCCAGAAGCTCAAGGCGTAGGCGGATCCGCCGGATCAAAAGAATAATAGCGCTCCTGGTTATGGCCGGAATCATTCTTGTCCTGTTTCTTGTGCTGAAGATGCACGCATCCAATGTTTACGATACATCCTTTGCCTATGACCTGGAGCAGATGAACGGCGCAGAGGCGATGACGCCATTCAGCCTGCAGACGGAAGACGGGTTTGCATCGGAACTTGTTGCATCTCCGTCTAATGTCAATACCGACCAGCTGGCACTGCAGGAGGATGGAGAGCGAGCACTCCTCTTTAATCTGAAGAGCAATGATGCTGTTTACGGAAGAGGAATCTACGACCAGATCTATCCCGCAAGCATCACAAAGGTCATGACCGCTCTGTTAGCCGTGAAATACGGAAATATGGCAGATGTTGTTGTGATGCAGGAATCCGACTTTGCGCTTGAAGACGGGGCACAGACCAGCGATCTGCAGGTTGGCGATCAGGTCACGATGGATCAGCTTCTTCACCTGATGCTTGTATACTCTGCCAACGACGCTGCGATGGCGATCGCCAGACAGGTTGGCGGCGATACCGGAACATTCGTCAGCATGATGAATGAAGAAGCTCTCTCCCTCGGAATGACAGCAACGCACTTCATTAATCCTCACGGACTGCATGATGACAATCATTATACATCCGTATATGACATTTACCTGATGATGTGGGCGGCCTACGAATATCCGGCTTTTTCGGAAGCATCCTCTATGAAGTCCTATGAGTTTACGGTAACGGGAGCGGATGGGCAGCAGAGGGCACTGTATGAGACTTCGACCGATGAATACCTGGACGGAACTTACAGCCTTCCGAGCGGAATCACGATCATGGCCAGCAAGACAGGTACCACGAATGAGGCCGGTTCCTGCCTTGCCCTCGTTGTACAGAACGGAAGCGGCGTGCCGTATATCGCTGTTGTTACGGGGGCATCGACCAAGGATATTCTCTACGGCGACATGGGCTCACTGCTCGGCCTGGCGAACGGTACGTAAATCCCCTGTAAATAGTGTGAAAACTTCTTGCGCTTTTGGTGTAAATACACTATAATTAAACCAAGAACTAAGTAGTTTTTAGTTAAAAATACCACTTTGACTCAAGGAGGATTCGGCTATGGTTCAGTTAATTGTTGGTGAAAAGGGAAAAGGAAAAACAAAATACCTTTTAGATAAGGTCAACAGCGCAATTAAAGAAGCAAAAGGAAATATTGTTTATCTGGATAAGAGTTCCAAACATATGCTGGAACTGAATAATAAGATCCGTCTGATCGACCTTTCCTATTATCCGCTCAAGAACAGCGATGAATTTGTCGTCTTCGTCTGCGGCATTATTTCTCAGGATCATGACCTGGAACAGATGTATTATGACAGTTTCTTAAAGATTTCCTGCCTGGAAGGAAATACGGAAGGAATCAGGGACTGCGTTAAAAAACTTGAGGAGATCAGTGGTGTTTTTAAAGTAGATTTTGTGCTCAGTGTTTCCATGAACAAGGACGAATTACCGGAAGAGCTGTCGGATAATGTGATCCAGGCTCTGTAACCGGTTGCAGTTATAACCGAATAGCCAATACGGCACATAAAGAGACTTCCCGGAAAAACATAACACCGGGGAGTCTCTTTGCGTGAATGTATCTTGTCTTGTGAAACCTCCTCGAAAATGGTAAAATACTACGGAACATGAAAAGGAGGCTGCAGTGGCTAAGAAAAGACGCTTTACGATAAATATCGGTACGATCGTTTTCGGTGCGATCGCCTTATATCTGATCATATCCCTGTTTCTGTATCTCTCGGCGGATCGTGTGACTTCCTATATGGTCACCTATGGTACGCTGTCGAAGAACGATACGTTCACGGCCATGGCGGTACGGCAGGAACAAGTCATCAATGCGGATGTTTCCGGTTATGTCAGTTATTATATTTCGGACAGTGATAAGGCAGTCAAGGGCGCACCTGTCTGCAGTATCGCAGATACACAGAATTCCGTGACAACCGAAGATTTTTCTTCCGAGACACTTTCGGATATACGAAGTCTTGCATCGGCCTTTTCGCATGCCTATGATCCTTCGAATTTCCGCAGTGTATACGAATTCCAATATTCGATGAACTCCTCCGTCATCCGCAACAGTGACCCGACCGCGATTACAGGAACCGTATCGAATGCCGTAACAGACGGTATTGTGACATACACATATGACGGACTGGAGGGTGTTACAGAGGCAACGATCGAGGCAGGTGATTTTTCACCGATGTCATATCCGTCCCGTGAATTGCGTACAACTGGTCAGGTACAGGCAGGATCGCCGCTGTACCGCCTGATTACCGGCGATGAATGGTCTGTCTACTTTCCGATCAGTGACAGCCAGTATGCGTCCCTGTCCAGCCGACGCATTGTGAGTGTCCGATTTGCGAAAGACGGGCAGACCGAAAACGGCGAGCTGAGCCTCTTTGACCGAAATGGACAGCATTTCGCGGAGGTTCACTTTTATAAAGGCATGATCCGCTACGCAAATGACAGGTTTCTTTCGATTGAACTGGTTACCAATACGACAAGCGGCCTTAAGATCCCTCTTTCAGCGATCGTGACAAAGGAATTTTATACGATTCCCGTATCATACCTCTCTTACGGCGGCGAGGACGGCGATGCCGGTTTCCTTGTGGAACGCAAGAATACAGAGGGCAAAACAACGACCGAATTTGTTTCCACCGAGTTGTATGAAAGGGCTTCGGCAGGTGCGCAGGAGACGAGTGAAGAGACCGGTGAAGAGGCGGAAACCGTCGATGATGGAAGTAATGATGTTTACTATGTCGGAATGGACGATTTTGAGAAGGGGGATGTGATCATCCAGCCCGATTCAAACCGGACATATACGATCGGTGAAACGGCTACTCTCGAAGGTGCTTATTGTACAAATAAGGGCTACACGGTATTCCGGAAAACCGTAATTCTTGATCAGAATGATGAATACTGTATCGTAGAGTCAGGAACGACATACGGCCTGTCGCAATATGACTATATCGTGAAGGATGGCGACAAAGTTAGCGAATCCCAGATCGTTACCAATCCGTAAAGCGTTTTTGTACAGGAACAGGGACTGCAAGGGATCTCCCATTGTCCCGGGTATGCGGACAGATTGGAGGAAAAAAATATGTTAATCGATAATTATAACGCGGTAAAACAGAAGATCAGCGAAGCCTGTGAGCGCAGGGGACGTGACCCAAAGGAGGTTACCCTTATTGCAGTGAGCAAGACAAAGCCGGAGGAAGATATCCTGGAACTGTATCAGGCGGGAGTTCGTGACTTCGGAGAAAATTATATTCAGGAGCTGCGTCAGAAACAGGAAGATCTTCCCAAAGATATCAGGTGGCACATGATCGGACATCTGCAGAGAAATAAGGTAAAGTATATCGCTCCCTATGTGACGATGATCCATTCGGTGGATACGATCGAGCTCGCAAAAACAATTGAGAAGGAGGCGGCAAAAAATGATCGCGTCATTCCGATTCTCATTGAAGTCAACGTGGCAGGAGAAGAGAGTAAATTCGGGCTTGCACCGGAGGAGGTTCCCGGCTTTGTGAAAGAGGTTTCGACACTTCCTCATGTCGAGGTAAAAGGGCTGATGACCAGCGCTCCCTTTGTAGAAAATGCTGAAGATGACAGGCCTGTTTTTGCACAGCTCAGACAATTAAGTGTTGACATTGCTTCTGAAAACACTGATAATAGTTCTATAAGTGTACTCAGTATGGGTATGACGAATGATTATGAAGTTGCCGTAGAGGAGGGCTCCACCATGGTGCGCGTCGGAACGGCGATTTTCGGCAAACGTGATTACGGTACACAGAATGCATAGGGTAATGATTTAAGGGAGAATATTTACAATGGGACTCTTTGATAAGTTTCTTGATGCAGTTCGTCTGAATGATGATTACGATGAAGATGAAGACGAATTCTTCGATGAAGATGATGACGATTATGAAGAAGAAGAACAGCCGAAGAAACGCTTTTTCAGCAAGCTGAGCAAAGCCAGAGATGAAGAAGAGGAAGAGGAGGATTTTCCGGTAAGAAAGTCCGAACCGAAGCAGGTTCAGACACCGAAGTATACAGCGGCTCCGCGTCAGACCAAACCGGTCGCACCAGCGGCGAAGGTTACCCCGATGCGCCGCGCTTCGAAGAACTCTTCGATGGGCAGTATGGAAGTTTGTGTGATCAAACCGACTAAGGTTGAGGATTACAGAGAAATTGCCGATACGCTTCTGTCCAATTGCACCGTAGTCCTGAATCTGGAAGGACTTGACGTAGAACTGGCACAGAGAATTATTGATTTCTCATCCGGTTCCTGCTACGCGATCAACGGCGGATTGCAGAAAGTATCCAGCTACATCTTTATTCTTACACCATCAAATGTTGAGATTTCCGGAGATATTCAGGATCTGCTGAACGGTGCTATTCCGTCCATGCGTACTTCTTTCTGAATCTGAGAAATCAATAGAGTACTGGGACTGACAGAGAAAAATATAGGGAATGAAAGCACCGGTCGGAGTCATCCTGCGGGTGCTTTCTTTTTATTGTAGGGCAGAATGCCCTGTTTCCATTGCGGAGTTTTTCCCAGCGGAAAAATGGAGCTTTGGAAACAATAAAACCACCTGCTATGCGGGTGGTTGGAATTGCTTTAGCTTACAGTAAAAAAACCTCCAGTGCTATATTTA